>CAZYHO010000001.1:0-21511 GCA_964647495.1 uncultured Akkermansia sp.
TGAAAAGCTGTGCGCAACGACGTCGGGTTGGAGTCCCGCCTTCAGGCGGAAGCGCGAAGCCGGGAGCGCAATGTCGTGCGCGCATCGAGCCAATGATCGAGGCCTGTCTCCCTGCGCTCTCGCTACGCGATGATCTCCGCGATCGGCTTGCCGTGGTCGATTTCGAGGCGTTTGCGGCCGGGGATTTCGAGGCGGCGGGAGTCGAGCCCGAGTTGCTGGAGGATGGTGGCGTGGATATCGGTGACGTAGTGGCGGTTTTCGACCGCGTGGAAGCCGATTTCGTCGGTGGCGCCGTGAACGATGCCGCCTTTGATGCCGCCGCCGGCCATCCAGACGGAAAACCCGAAGATGTGGTGGTCGCGGCCGTCGGATCCCTGGGAGCCCGGCGTGCGGCCGAACTCGGTGGCGAAGACGACGAGCGTTTCGTCGAGCAGTCCGCGGCGGCCGAGATCTTCGAGCAGGGCGCCGACCGGCTGATCGACCTGAAGCGCGAGCGACTCGTGATTTGCCTTCAGGCCGCCGTGCGCGTCCCAGGCGCCCGCGCCGCCGCCGCCGTGCTGGATCTGGATGAATCGCACGCCGCGCTCGACGAGCCTCCGCGCGCCGAGGAGCTGCGAGCCGAATTCGCGGCAATGCGGCAGATGCAGGCCGTAAAGCGCCTTCGTTTCCTCCGACTCGCGGGAAAAATCCATGACCTCGGGCACCGAGCGCTGCATGCGCCACGCGAGTTCATACGACTGGATGCGCGCGGCCAGCACCGGATCGTCCGGGTACTCGACACCGCGCAGCGCGTTCAGCCCGCGCACGAGATCCATGCCGACGCGGCGCGCGTCCTCGTTCACCGGGCGGCCGGGGCTGCCGAAGTCGAGCGGATTCGCCGGATCGATGCGCAGCGGCACGGCGTCGTGCGCCGGGCCGAGGTACTGGCCGTCCTTGCGGATCCAGTATTCGCGTGTGCCCATGGAAATGAACTGCGGCAGGTTGTCGTTCAGGCTGCCGAGGCCGTAGTGGACCCAGGCGCCGAGCGTCGGGTACTCACCGTCGAGCATATTGCGTCCCGTGTGGAACTGGGCCTGGGCGCCGTGGTTGCTGTCGGTCGTGAACATCGAGCGCACGACGGCGAGGCTGTCGGCGTGCCGGGCGATGTTCGGAAACCAGTCGCTGATTTCCATGCCGCTCTGGCCGTGCTTCTTGAAGCCTGCCTGGAGGGCGAAGAGCGTGTTGCGCTGGTTGCCGTTGGCGTCGGGGACGACCAGGCGCTCGAGCGCGAGTTTCGCGGGATCCTGCACGGCGGCGAAAGGCGTTTCGGCGATCGTCTTGCCGGCGTGCTTCGTGAGCATCGGCTTCGGGTCGAAGCTTTCCATGTGGCTCACGCCGCCGTTCATGAAGAGCCAGATCACGCTCTTGGCGCGCGGTTTGAAATGCGGCCGCCCGTCCGGTGGCGCCCAGCCGCCGGCGGTGGAGGCGCGAGCGTCCCGATGCAGCAGGGCGCCGAGCGCCAGCCCGGTGAACCCCATACCGAGATCGGCGAGGAAAGCGCGGCGCGGGCGGCGGATGGGGAGATGCGTGATCACGGCTTATCGCAGGGTAACAAAATCATTGTGGTTGAGAAGCGCCCAAATCAAGTGCGCCCGCGCCGCGCCCGCATCCGCCGGATCGAGCGCGCGCCACCGGTCGAGCGCGTCCCGGCTTTGCGCGACTTCCGCGTCACCCGCACGGATCGCCAGCAACTCGAGCCACGCGCGCCGGATGAAAGCCTCGTCATCCGGCGGATGCGGCGGATTTGGCGCGCCGGGCGCCGGCTGCGACAGGCGGTCGGCGATCTTTCGTGCGGCATCCAGGACGAGGCTGCTGTTGGAAAGGGCAAGCGCCTGCTGCGGCACGATGCTTTCTTCCCGCCGGTAACATTCCTTCACGGCCGCCGCGTCGAACGTGGTGAGAAAAACATTCCGTTCGTTGTTGGAGTGGAAAAAATACAGGCTCCGGCGCTTCGATGTTTCCTGCTCCGCGGGCGGCACCGGCGGCCCGCCGATCGTGCCATCCATCTCGCCGGTGTGCGTCACGATCGCATCGCGCACCAGCTCGGCCTCGAGGCGCGCCGGCGTGCGACGCCAGAGCAGCCGGTTGTCGGGATCGGCGCCGGCGGCCGCAGGCGCGCCCGCGAGCGAGGACGATAGCCTGTAGGCGGACGACGTGACGATGAGCCGGTGGAGGTGTTTCAGGCTCCAGCCGCTTTCGATGAACTCCGCGGCCAGCCAGTCGAGCAGCTCCGGATGCGTGGGTTCGGCCGCTTTCCGTCCGAAATCGAACACCGTGGCGACGAGCGGCGCGCCCATGTGGCGCGCCCAGACGTGGTTGACCGCGACGCGGGCGGTCAAAGGATTCCGCGCATCGGCGACCCACTGCGCCAGCGCCGTCCGGCGGCCGGTGCTCCGGGTCGGAAACGGGACATCCGGATCGTCGACCGTCGAGTCGCGAAAGCGCGTCGGCGTCCAGCGCGCGCCCGGCAGCGTGGAAAACGAGGCGTCGGGCGGCACCGGTTCGCCGAGTTTCGCTTCGGCCTGGTCGCGTGCCTCGCGCGCGGCGGCGAGCGCCTTCGCGGCCTCGTCCACCTTGTCGGCGCCCGCCTCCCTGTGCTGCACTTCATTTTCGGCGACGGCGTGGCGGGCGGCGGCAGCGGCCGCTTCACGCTCGGCACGGACGGCCGCCTCGCGCCACTCCCCGGCATCCGGCGCCCCGGCCCACCGCGATCGCAATGCGGCGCCACGCGCCTCGACGCCGCGCCGGCGCGCCTCGGCCGATGCCACACCCAGTTCGGCCGCCGCGAGCCGCGCCCGTGCCAGATCGATGGCGGCGCGCGCGCCCTCGATCGTCGTGGCGGCGCCGTCGCCGCCCGCAGCCGGTTCCTGCAACGCCGCATCCACGGGCAATGGCGCTACTTTCATCTCATGGTGAGCCACCGCCTCCGCCGCCTTGTCCCGCGCTTTCCGTGCCGACTCGATCCCGCGCTCCGCTGCCGCCATGTGCGCTTCGATCACCCACGGCTGCCGCTCGGGCTCGAAAGCGACCGGTGGCAGCGCGACCGGCCGCACGTCGAGCGGGCGAAATTCCAGCAGCGCCGGCACTCCCGGCGGCAAGGAAGCGCTTTTGTCCGGTCGGCTTTCGTCGCCGCGCACGTACCGCCACGTCGGTTCTTCGAGCCAGCCGTCGAAGACACGCGGGATCCCGTTGCGCTCGACGTCCGTCTCGCCCGGCACGAGATCGATCCGCACATGATACGGCTCGAAGAACGCGCGCATCTTGTAATAATCCTTCTGCTCGACCGGATCGTACTTGTGATCGTGGCACTTCGCGCAGTTCAGCGTGAGCCCGAGCAGCGCCTTGCCCACATGCTCGACCGTTTCGTCCATCCACTGGTTGCGGTTGAACAGGAAATAGTTGCGGGCCAGGAAGCCGGTGGCGCGGAGTTTCGACGGATCATCCGGATGCAGCTCGTCGGCCGCGAGCATGAGGCGGATCATTTCATCGTACGCCAGATCGGTGTTCAGTGATTCCACGATCCAGTCGCGCCAGTGCCAGATGTGTTTCTGGCTGTTGCGGAGCTGGTCGCCCAGCCCCCACCAGTCACTGTAACGCCAGATGTCCATCCAGTGGCGAGCCCAGCGTTCGCCGTGCCGCGCGTCCGCCAGCAGCCGGTCGACCGCCGCCTCATACCAACCGCTGTCCGGGGCGTCGAGTGCCGCGCCCAGCGCCGCGGCGTCCGGCGGCAGCCCGGTCAGGTCGAGGTGCAGCCGGCGGACCAGGATTTCGGGCGGCGCTTCCGGTTGCGGCGCGATCCCGTGGTCGCGATGCCGCTGCGCGACAAAAGCGTCGATCGGATGCCGCCCCCATGCGCCGTCGATCACCGGCACCGGCGGCCGCACCACCGGACGAAACGCCCAGTGGTCGCGGGCATCGGGTTCAGGAGATTCTCCGTCCGGCCCCGCCGCGCCGCCCGCGATCCACGACCGCAATACGTCCACCTCCGCCACCTTGAACATCTCGCCCTCGTGCTCGGGCGGCATCCGGTCGGCCGGATCCGCCGTGGCCACGCGCTGGACGATCAGGCTCGTAGCCGCATCCCCAGGAATCACCACCGGCCCGCTCTCACCGCCCTTCAGCAAGGCGGCGGCCGTGTCCAGCCGCAAGCCGCTCTCCTGCTTCAGCGCTCCGTGACACGCATAACACCGCTCCCGCAGCAGCGGCTTCACGTCGCGCAGGTAATCGACTTCGCCCATGGCATCGCCCGCGCCGGCCGTCACAGCCGCCGCCGCAATCATCGCATATCCAAGCCCGATCGAAGTCCGCATGCCTTGAAACCCGAACCCTCGGCCACAATCGTCCCTTTCGCCACACATTCCATCGAGAATCCGGAATGCCCCGGCCATGCCCAAGCACAACCAAGAGGTGCGTGGCAGCGGCCCTTCAGTGGCGAAAAAGTGGAGCGGCAGTTGCCCAATGCGAGGAAGACCCTATATTCACCCCGATGAACGCCATTGCGAAGAAGATTGTCACCGACGAGCAGGGCAAGCCGCTTGAAGTCATTATCGCCTGGGATGACTATCAAGAACTTGCCGAATGCCTGGGCTGGGATCTGGCAGGCGAGGAGGCAGCCGGCGTGCGTGGAGCACTGAACGACTGGCGCCACGGTGACCGTAGCGCCTTCGTGCCACTCGCGGACCTCAAGTGATGGCCCGGATCGTCCTCAGCAGGAAAGCGGTGAAGTATTTGAAGCGCATGGATGAGCGTATCAAGGCACAGCTCATCGCCAAACTCGAAGCACTGGCAGCCGCTCCGGATGAGGCCGCCAACGTGAAACCGATGGAAGGCGAATATGAGGGGTGTCACCGGCTGCGGCACGGCGATGTGCGGGTCATTTACACATGGGACAAAGCGGCAGACACCGTAGTCATCCTTGCCATCGGCCCGCGAGGTGACATATACAAATGAGGCGCGCACGATAGTTCCAGGAGATGGCATTGATCGACATGGGCACTTTGCCGCTGACGCTGCTGGCGTCGCTGCTGGTTGCCGTGGTGCTTCTGATCCTGCGGATCATGCTCATGCAGCGTGTCCAGGACCGGCGCCAGCGCGAGAACCGGCAGGAAACAGAGCGCCTCAAGTCGCTCGCCTCCGCCTACCGCGCCCTCGCCGGTTCGTTCACCCCGGCGGGACCGGGCGATCGCCGCCAGATCGAGGAAGCCCTGGCGGAAATCATCCTTTTCGGAGATTTGCCGCTCGTGCGTCTCGCGGCCCAGGCCGCCAGCGAACTCGTCCACACGGGCAACGCCGACCTCGGCCCGCTCATCGATGAACTGCGCGTCGACCTGCGCGCTCAACTGGGGCTCGAAGCCATCCCCACTGGCCTCACGATCCCGCCCGC
Organism: uncultured Akkermansia sp.; assembly: GCA_964647495.1. Lineage (GTDB taxonomy): Bacteria > Verrucomicrobiota > Verrucomicrobiia > Verrucomicrobiales > V1-33 > CAJBME01. The sequence continues at coordinate 5,423 of CAZYHO010000001.1, forward strand.
CGGACCGGGCCAGGCCGGCGGCGGAGGCGGAGGCGGAAAAGGCGGCGGAAAAGGCGACGGAGGTGGCGGCGGCCCTGGTGGCGGTGGCGCCGGCGGCGGCATGGGCGCCGGTCTCGGCGGCGCCGCCATGGGCGGACTCGGCGGCCAGGCGATCGCCGACGCTGCTTCGTCGTCTCAATGAGCACCGTGCGGCGGATGCGTCGGCTTCGTGAAATCGGATGACGATCACGCCGGCATGAACCCGTTGGACCGGCATCGGCCGGGCGCGAAGCCTGGCGCGAAAAAACGTTTCGCAAAACGCTGCGCTTCCGCCTGAAGGCGGGACTCCGGCCCAACGCCGTTCCGCGGGAAACCACGGCCTTTCAAGCTTGCTCTTGATCGGGGCATGGAGAAACCGCGCGAACCGGGCTACCGCCAGAATGTCCCTGAGCGGGTCATCTTCATCGATGTCGTTCTTTCTCAATCCTTCAAGCCGGGCAATGTCTTCCTGAGCGAGCTGATCCGGCGCGGTCGCATTCCTGAGATAGGCTCCGGATTCCGGCGTCTTGGGAAACAATTCGGATGGCGCTGTTTTCCGCGGGCGGGGCCGGGGTGGCGGCCACTTCCTGGCGGGGCGACGCCAGGGTCGGCGGCGCGGGGCCGGCGACGACGGACGAGGAGGCCCACCTGTTCGCCGAGGCTCAGGTCAGAGCCGCCCGGCAACCTCAGTGGCGTTGGGATGGGAGGCGATGACCGCATCCATCGCCGCGACCGTCAGCGCTTCGCTTGACGGTCGCTCTCATCGGCGGTATCGCGGAAACACGCCCGTCCGGTCATTGCCTGTTTCCACTCTGTACTTCAACCGCGCCATGAGCAGACCCCAATGGCTTACTTTCGGCGGCTTCGCTGTGCTTGCCGTGGTTGTCGTGTGGCAGTTCAAGCGCATCAACGACATGCAGGAAACCAACGTGGCCCTGCGCGACCAGATCAGTGAGGCGGCAAGCCGGCTGGAGGCAGGCCGGCCGCCGGGGGAACGGCTCGTCATTTCCACCGCTGCGTCCGACGCCCGCCCGGAGACAGCGGGTCCGGGACCCGGCGAGACCGCGAAATCCGGGCGCGAGGCCAGATTCCGACAAATGCGGGAGATGGACCGCAAGCAGCATCAGGATGCCAAAATCCTGGCACTGACGACCAAGCTGAATCTGACCGCGGAGCAGCAGGTCGTGATCCGGGCCGCCCTGGAAAAAAGCAGCATCCAGCGTGATGCCTTGCGTGATGCCGGGGAGAGCCGCCGCCGGGCGGGGATTCGGGACACGGAGGAAAAGCGGCGCGAGGACATGATGCATTTTGGAGCCATCGACGTCGCGCTGGAGGAAACCATCGCGGCCAGCCTGTCGGCCGAACAACTGGCGGCCTATTCGGAATATCAAACCGAGCAAAAGCTGGCCACCATCGAAAACCGGGCGAATCAGCAACTCGGCGATTTATTGACCCGGTTTTCCTTGTCCGAAGATCAGAAAGACGCGGCCTTCCAGTTCTTTGCGAAGCAAGAGGAGGAAAGTGGCTTCGAGCCGGCCCGGATCGCGGCCCTGGGCGGAGATTTCATGCTGCTGTTCGAGCAACGGCAAAAAGACAAGCTGGAAGCATTGAAGCAGATTCTCACGCCGGAACAATACGCGCTCTACAGCGCCCAGGAGGAGCAGCGTTCGGCCACGTTCCGGAACATGGTTCCCGGCGGACAGCCCGGCGGAGCCGTGCCGCCACCCCCTCCGAGGAGCCCGTGATGCCGCGCTTCAGCTTCATGGCCCGTCTGATGCTGTCCATGATGCTGACGGTTTTCATTGTGACTTCCGGCGTGCTCTGGCTGATGAGCGCGCGGGTCGAGGATGCCTATCTACGCCTTTTTGAGGAACGATTCCGTGCGCAGATCGAAATGTTCACCGACTTGCAGACGATGCGGCTGGAAAGCCTCCGGCAACGCTGTCAGACTCTGGCGGTTTCCGCGGCGGTCGTCGAAGCCTTGCAGTTCGGATCGGGGGAGTTGCCGGACAGCATGCTGCGGGATTTGCAGGCCAAGGCGCGCGTGATCCGGGACAGCGCCTCGGCCTTCGATGACCGCGTGCCATTGGCGAACGTCCCGACGGCAGCGCAGACCGCTCTCTCCACCAGCGAAACCCCGGGCCGGCGGACGGCCGAACCGCGGCGTCGTCGGTATCAAGTGGGGACGCCGGACTTCGTGGACATGGCGCTGGTGAGCAGCCTGGGCCGAGTGTATTCGCTCAAGTCGGGAGCCGGACAGAATACCAACCTGCGCTGGCTGGAGGATGACCGCATCTCCCGCGTGCCGGCGGAGCAACAGACCGGGTATGTCATGGCGGAGACACCGTTTCAATTCCACATGCCGCGTGAAGTGATCCTGACACCTGTTCGAGATCCGCAAACCGAGGAAATCCTGGGCGCCCTGGCCGTCGGGCTGCCGCTTTCCGGCTATGGGGAAAACGCGCTCTACGATTTGAGCAGGCCGGGGAAGCCGGGAACCATCTCGACCGGGTTGTGGCTGGAGGATCAGCTCTTCACCAGCAGCATTGCGTTGCGCGATCAGGCGGCGCTCAAGGAACAGATCAAGGCGGTATTGCGGGAACACCAGGCCGGCCAGCCCGGCGACACCCTCAGCATCCGCGTCCAGCTTTCCGGCCAGCCATATCAAATGCTGCTCCGGCCACTTTCCACCGATTCCGCGCTGCCGACGGCCTGGGGCGTCATGCTCTCCTCTCTGGCCGGCATGGCCGCGGAGCAAAAAACGCTGCGCAATGAAGTGTTGGCATACGCCGCGCTCGCTCTCGGCGTGGCGCTCGCGCTCAGTTTTGTGCTTTCGCGCAGCCTGATGCGTCCGGTGCGGGATCTGGTGCAAGGAACCCGCCGCATTCGGGAGGGAGATTACGCCACCCGCGTGCCAATCGCCCGCCGGGATGAACTCGGCCATCTGGGGGAATCGTTCAACGAAATGGCCGGCGGCCTGCAACAGCGCGAGCAATACCATAGCATCCTCGTTCAGTTATCCGACTACGACGTGGCCCGGCGCCTGATCGCCAGTCCTTCCCTGGGAGGCGAGCGCCGGGAAGTGAGCGTGCTTTTCTGCGACATCCGGGGCTTTACCACCGCCACCGGCGGCATGGCTCCCGAGGCTGTCATTGCCATGTTGAACGAACACATGACCGCCTTGACGGAATGCGTCCATCGCCATCACGGCGTGGTGGATAAATTTGTCGGTGATCTCATCATGGCCGTCTTCGGCGCGCCGGAATCGACGGGCGATGACGCCGGAAACGCCGCTCGTTGCGCACTGGCCATGCTGGAAACCCGCCGCCGGCTCAATCGTGTCACAAAATATCCGCGGCTCGAAATCGGAATCGGCCTGGCCAGCGGCCCGTGTGTGGCCGGGTGCATGGGATCGGAAAACCGCCTGAATTATACCGTTCTCGGCGAGCGGGTGAATCTGGCCTCCCGCCTGTGTTCGGTGGCAAAAGCGGGGGACATTCTCATCGATGCCGCGACCGTGAAACTTCTTGACGAAAGCTTCTGTGTTTCTCCCGAGGACGAGCAGATGTTCAAAGGATTCAGCCACCCGGTAAAACCGTATCTCCTGAATCATCGAGGCACAGATCAGCCTGCCCCTCCATGACGCATTCGCGAAAATCGACAAAACGTCTGCCTTTTTTGGAAGCAACCGGGGGTGACGGCGCCTTCCGCTTTGACTGGCAGGACCACGTCGGATTCTGACGCGCCGGACACTCCGCGCACCCCGCGCATTCCGTGGCAAAAATGGCGGTTGTCTGGACAGGAAAGGGAGCCATGGAGGCAGAGGCTGCGCTTGCCGATTTGAACGGGGAACTGCTTCCGGCTGCCGCGCGCCAGTTCCAGGCTTTTGATCCCGCCCCAGGAGCGATGGCGGAATTCCAGGCCGTGTCTGGCGGGAGCGCCTTCATGCTGCCTTCCACGAATTCCACGACTTCCGGCTGCGGGTCGGCGCGCCACCAGGCGTCGAGATCCACTGTCTCGCGGTATTCCAGATGATGGCTGAGCGTCACGCCGTTGCCATGCCCTATCCGGAAATTGTCGAAAACCTCATTTCGGTCATCGTCGCCGTCATTCTGCCATTCAGGCGCTGGAGTGCTTGCCGCATGAAGTCGTTGCTGCCGTTGGTATTCCTCATCGCCTGCTTCGTCATCACGCGTTTTATCGATTTCGCCGCGCTGTGGCTGGCGTTCGATCCGAGATGGTGGCACGCGGACCGGGAAGAGATCGTCAGACGGGTCACCCGCGTTGATTTGCGTCCGAACGACTCGCACAATGTCATTTCTTTGCCGGAAGAGTTCGCGCCCGTTTCGCTTGGCGGATGTGATGGATTATTTCAGCCCGACGGTGACAGGTTCAGGCTTTTGTTGTTCACATTTCGTGGTGTGATCGGCAATTTTGCGGGGTTTGTTTACACATCGGATGGCACAGCCCCGAAGAACAATGACTTCGCCGGCGAGTTCATTGTCATCAGAAAGGTTGAGGACCGATGGTATTACGTATCGGCACATTGAGCGTGGGGAAGATGAGGACAGACCTTTGGCTGCCGGCGGATGGACGTCATGCCACCAGGGCGCGCTGCTGGCGGAGTTCGTTCTGGCGGGCGAAGAACCGGCGGCGGCGCGACTCGATGAACTCGCTGTCGTAGATGCGGCTGGCGAGGTTGCGGAATCCCGATTCCAGCTCGGCGACCGACATGTGGGCGGGACGGTAATTGACGTCGAAGAGGGTGCAGGTTTCCCAGGCTGTCGGGTCGAGCAGACGGCCCTGGGCGGCGAGGCGGTCGTAGAGCGGGGCGTTGGGGAAGGCGGTCATGACGGTGATCTGGCATTCGTAGAGGCCGGTGTCGCGGACGAATTCGAAGACAGCCTCGAACGATGTCGAGTCCTGGTGGTCGAGGCCGAGGACGAAGCAGCCGTTCACCGTGATGCCGGCGTCCTGGATCGTCTCGATCGCGCGGCGGTAAGAATCCGACTGGCGCTGTTTCCAGTTTGATTTGCGTTCGATGCCGGCGAGTTCGTGTGAGCGCGGGCTTTCCAGGCCGATGAGGATTTGGGCGCATCCGCCTTCTTTCATGAGGGCGAGCAATTCGGGATCGCGGGCGACGGAGATGTCGGTTTCGGTGAACCATCGCAGGCCCTCGGGGATGAGCGCGCGGGCCAGCTTGCGGCCGCGCGCCTTGTCGGCGAAGGTATTGTCGTCGGCGAATTCGAGGAACGGCTGCGGCCAGATTTCCTTCAGGCGGCGGATTTCGTCGATGACCATCGGCACCGGCTTCACCTTGAAGCGCGGGTCGAGCCGGATCGAGGCGCCGCAGAAGTCGCAGTTGAACGGACAGCCGCGCTGCGTTTGCACGGTCAGGCGGTTGTAGCGCGACGGGTCGAGCAGCTCGAACCGCGGCATCGGGGCCTGGCGCAGGTCGAATGGCGTGCCGCGCGCGTCGTACCGCGGCTGGAGACGGTTCGCGAGCAGATCGGCGCAGACGCGCGGCCAGACCGGTTCGCCCTCGCCGATCACGATCGCATCGGCGTGCGCCGCGGCCTCGTCCGGCCGCGCCGTCACGTGCAGCCCGCCGAGAATGACCGGCACTCCCGCGGCCCGGTAGCGGTCGGCCAGCGCATACGCGTCTTTGATCATCGCCGAAAACGACGAGATCGCGACGGCATCGACCGCGCCCGGCAAACCGTCTACCGCGGCCAGATCCGGCACTTCGAGGTATGTGACCTCGATTTCCGGCGGGGTCAGTCCGGCGAGTGTGAGCAGTCCGAGGCTCGGCAGGCTGGCGATGACCTGGCTGCGTTCGACGAATCCCGGGAGCGTCAGCCCCATGGCCAGAAGCTCCTGGTTCTGGCAGCGGACGCCCGACATGGCGATGAGCCCGAGTTTCATGACGGCCGCGCGATGAGGTGAAACAGGATGAGCGCGATGCCCGCGGCCACGCTGCCGACCGGAATGAAAAACAGGTGCCGCCACGGCTTTTTCCACGCCGTGAGAAAACACACCGCCGGCATCGTCGCCGCTCCGGCCAGCAGCGCGACCGCCGCCGGCCGGGCCTGCGTTTCGGTGAAGCCGAGCAGCGCGCCGGTCAGGACGAAAAAGAAATTCAGGAACCCGAGCCCGAAGAACGAAATGTGGCCAAGCCGCGTCAGCCGCCGCCGGAACGACTGGTATCCGCCCATAAAATCCTCCCGGTGGAAAAACAGGCCGATGGCCGCCCCGCTGAGCACCCCGAGCAGCAGGCCGATCCACGAGCAGACGAGCACCAGGTGCAGGGACGGCGGCAGCGCGGCGGAAAGTCCGTAGAGTGGATCGGGCGAAGCAGTTTCGGGCGGGGTGTGTTGAGGCAGCGGGTTCATGGCAGGGTCGATTGGGGTCACGTATCCGGTATGGCCGGTCCGAAAAGATGGCAGACGTTTGAGCCGCCGAAACCGGAGGCGTTGTTGAGGACGTAGCGGGGCCGGCGCTCCAGCGTGTGGCGCGGCAGATTCAACGATGTGGCCGCGGGATCCGGTGTTTCGAGCCCGGCCTGCCCGGGAATGATCCCTTCGCTGATCGCCAGCGAGGCAATCGCCGCTTCGAGCAAGCCCGACATCGACAGCCCGTGCCCGGTCAGCGCCTTCGTCGATGACACCGCCGGCCGATGGTCGCCGAACAGAGCCGTCAAGGCCCGTGCCTCCGCCGCGTCACCGGCCGGCGTGGACGGCGCGTGGGCGTTCACGTAATCAATGGAGCCGCCGTCCACGCCCGCGTCGCGCAGGCAGAGGCGCATCGCGCGCAGCAGGCCGTCTCCGTCCGGATGCGGCTGGGCGACGTGATAGCCGTCCGCCGCCTGACCCCAGCCGAGCAGGCGTGATTGTGCGGGCGCCCCGCGTCGCGCCGCGACGTCCGCGGCTTCGAGCACGATGGCGATCGCGCCGCCGGTGCCGACGAACCCGTCCCGCGCGGCGTCGAACGGGCGCGAGGCGGTCTCCGGATCCGCGTTGTGCGTGAGCGCGCCCATGCCGTCGAACGGCAGCAGCGTCTCCACGGTCAGATCTTCCGCGGCGACCACCAGCATCCGCTCCTGCCGGCCGAGCCGGATTTCATCCGCGGCGACGCCGAGCGCGTGACTGCCGCTTGCGCACGCCGAAACGAATCCACAGACCGCGCCAGTGAAGCCGTAGTGCGCGGCGAAATTGAACCCGAGCGTCCCGGCCACACTCGCGACCACGCCGAGCGGGTGGCATCGCCGCCAGCTCGCTTCCGCCATCCGGTTCAAATGGTGGCGGAGCAGCCGTGCCGATCCCGCGCTCGCCGTGAACAGACCGGTCCGGCCGTCGCCAAGGGCCGCCCGCCCCAGCCTCGCCTCGCCCAGCGCCTGCTCGATCGCGATCGCCGCGCACAACCCGTGCGGCGGCAGCCCGCGCAGCAGGCCGCGATCGATTTCCCATCCGCCCGGCCATGTCCAGCCGGCCGGATCCGAAGCGCTCATGTCGAACCCCTTGAGCGTGCCGGCCACGCGGACCGGCAGCGCCACGCCGGGCGCCGGATCCCACGGCTCGATGCCGCTCCGCATTTCGCGCAGCGACCGGACCACGCTCGCGCGGTCGTGACCGATACTGGTCACAAAGCCGAGTCCGGTAATGACGGGCGCCACGGTCATGACACCGGCCGTGGCTCGACGGCCAGCTCCATTTTTTCCGCGAGGAACCCGACCAGATCATCCAGCGTCCCCAGACCCGCCGCCTCCCGCGTCTCGATCGACGTTCCGAACATGTCATCCCATTTGAAGACCGCTTCCGCCAGCGTGAGCGAATCGACCCCGAGATCTTCCCGCAGCCGCGTCGTGCCAGGCGCCTCCGCCAGCGACCGCCGCGACGACCGAGGCAGGTAAAACTCGAGCACCGCGCGCACCGCGGCGTCCAGCGCGCCGAGCGTCCGCTCCGCGGCAAGCCGCTCCACCGCCCGCACCGCGTCCGCCGGAAACCCGCGCAACGCATCACCCGAAATCCCCGCACGGGTCGCAATTGTCACCGCTTCCATGCCGCTCTCGCTAGCACGCCTTCAGCCACGCGTCCGATCGATAACGCGCCGGCTTCCATTGATAATTTCGATGAATTGAGCGAAGCACCCGGCAATCGATGATCACTCGTCTCGACCATGTTCAGTTGGCGATGCCCAAGGGCGGGGAACAAACCGCACGCGCCTTCTTCGGTGATCTGCTCGGCATGCAGGAAGAGGAAAAACCCGAACCTCTCGCCAGTCGCGGCGGTTGCTGGTTTCGCAGTGGCAGCGTGATTCTCCATCCCGGTGTGGAGCCCGATTTCACGCCTCAGAGGAAAGCTCATCCCGCCTTCTGCGTCCGGGATATCGAGGCGATGGCGGATCGGCTGAAGGCATCGGGATTCCCTGTGGCCTGGGACGACGCGTTGCCTTCGCGTGTCCGTCTCTACACCACGGATCCATTCGGAAACCGGATCGAACTGATGCGCGATGGAGACGGGTTCGGCCAGGAGTGAGGAACGGATCGGATCGCTTCCGTCTGCACGGCTGGCGCGTGGCGGGTAAAATGCCGGCCTTGGCACATTCGGACGGCCGCCCCGCCACGATTGCTGTCCACCGATCCGCTGGTCGTGGCCTTTTATCGCAATCCCGATGCGCGCGAAGTCACACTTGTGCCGGAGGTGAGCGAAAACGGATCGGACTGGTGCGCGGCCACCGCCACGGAGGTGAGTGTGCTGTCTTCCGATGGCGTGCGCACGGTGTATCAATTGGCCGCCGCCGCGCCCGTCCGCTTCTTTCGCGGCCGGCACACCGCGGCGCTGTCGCCGTAACAGAGGCCGGGACGCGGCGCCTGAAGGGATCAGGCCCGGAACCGGTAACCCACGCGGCGCACGGTTTCGACGATGGCGGGCTGCGCGGGATCCGCCTCGATCTTTTTGCGCAGCACGGCGATGTGCTGATCGAGGGTGCGGGAGTCGGGGTAATAATCGAGGCCCCAGCAACGGTCGAGAAACGTGTCGCGGTGGACCGGCCGTCCGGCGTGTTCGTGTAACAAAGCGAGGATGGCGGCTTCGCGCGGGCTGAGGTCGATGCTGGTCTGGCCGCGTGTGGCGCGGAGTTCGTCCGGGAAGACGGTGAGGTCGCCCATTTCCAGGCGGCGCGACGGCGTGGCGCGCGGGCGGGAGCGGCGCAGCGCGGCGCGCACGCGGGCGAGGAATTCATGTTTGCCAAACGGCTTGCGCAGAAAATCGTCAGCGCCCAGTTCCAGGCCGACGACGACATCGATCTCCTCGTTCTTGGCGGAGAGAAAGAGCACGGGCGTTGCCTTGTCGCGGACGCGGACGCGGCGGCAGACGTCGTAGCCGTCCATTTCGGGCATCATGATGTCGAGGCAGATGAGGTCGGGCCGGTGGGCATCGATCGAGGCAAGGGCTTCGGCGCCATGACGCGCGGAGAAGGCCTCGAACCCTTCGCCGCGCAGGCATTCGGTCAGGGCTTCAAGTGTCACCGGATCGTCATCGGCCACGAGGATTTTCATGCGGGAGCGGAGGCGGGGGTTGGGGCGGCCGGAGCGACCGAAGCCATGGTCACGGGCAGCGTGAGTTCGAAGCGCGCGCCCATTTCGCAGGGGACGAGCCGCAGGCTGCCGCCGAGACGCTCCGCCAGGTCGCGCGCGATGGAGAGACCGAGGCCGGCGCCGGTGGCGCCTTCGTCCACGCGGTCGCTCAGGCGTTCGAACGGCCGGAAAACCCGATCGCGCGCGGCGGCGGGAATGCCGGGGCCGCGATCCTCCACGACGATGGTCAGGTGGCCGACGGCGAGGCGGCTCTCGATGCCGAGGAAACCGCCGTCCGCGGCGTATTTTTCCACATTGGAAACGAGATTGGCGAGGATTTGCGCGAGCGCGTCGGCGTTGAGACGGACGGGATGTGTGGCGTGGCCGGCGTGCGTCGCCTTGAGGCCGCGGCGGGCCAGCGCGGGCGCGAATGCCTCGAGGACGGCGCGAATGATCTCGTCGGGAAAAACAGGGCTCTCGAGTGTGGCGAGCGGGCCGCGCGCCGGACGCGAAAACGTGAGCACGTTTGCCACCAGGCGGCTCAGGCGTTGCGCTTCCTCGCTTACCAGGTCGAGGCGGCGGCGTGCGCCGTTGGCCGCGGGGCCGAGGTGGTCGCGCAGCAGGTCGAGGTTGAGCAACATGTTGGTGACCGGCGTGCGCAGTTCGTGTGAGACGCGGTTGACGAAACTGACGCGCTCTTCCGCCTGGCGCAGCGCACGCCGTTGCTGGCGAAAGGCGAACCAGCCGCCGCCCGCCAGCGCTCCGGCCAGCGCCCAGGCCCCCGCGAGCCGCGCCGGATCGCGCCAGCGCGTTTGTTCCACTCGGTCCCACGCGGCCAGTTGCCAGGCGCCCAGTTCGTTGCCCAGCGATTGGGAAAACTCCGGGATGCGCCCCGCGTCGTCGGGCTCGCGTCCGAAGACGCGTTCGCCGTCTGTTCGGCGCAAGGCGACCGCAGCGCGCGTCGTTTGCAGCGGCCCGAATGTTTCCGCCGACCACGTGCGCAGGTGTTCCTCGATCACGCGGATGATTTCGGCGCGGTCGATCAATCCCACGAGCACGCGACGCGGGGCGATCACCTGCCAGTGCAGCAGCCATGGCCCCTCGGCCGGTCCGGACCATCCCGCGCGCCCGATTTCATCCGCCGGGCGGGCGGGTGGAAAGACCTCCTCCAGTGGCAGCGGCAGATGGTACGTTCGCGTCACGCGTTCGCCCGTGCGCAGCAACACCGGTTCGGGCCACGAGGGATTCAAGCGGCCATCGACGCTGACATGCGCCGGTCCCGGTCCTCTCTCCGCCGCGAGCAGGCTCAATTGCCGCAGCCCTTTCAAGCCGCGGCCGAGTTCCGCCGCCGGGGTCAAACCGCGCGCCGGATCGGCCCGGACCATGGCCGCGATGTCGGCCAGATGGTCCTCGTACACGCGCTGCAGACGGCGCAGTTCGTCGCGCACGCTACGCGCAAACTCCTGCAACAGTTCGGGGTCCGGCGGCGTGCGGCGGGTTTCGGCGCGCTCCGCCCAGCGCCAGCCCGCCCAGGCCACGACACCCGCCGCCGCCAGCGCGAGAATCAGGCCGAATGCCGAGGCGACGTGCGCGCGACGGGTGGACATGATCGCAGCTTACTCCACTGGAATGATTTCCGCCGTCAGGAATGACAGCCACACCGTCTTTTCCGTGTTGGCCCCTTCGACCCCGCTCAGGTGCGGCGGGCTTTGCGTGCCGAGGAGCGCCGGCTGGCCGGGTTTGAGAGTTAATGACACGCTCAGTTTCTGCGTCTGGAACTTCGGTTGTTTTTGAGACCGGTCGGGCGTCATCGGATCGTCGCCGAGAAACTTCACGATTTCTGGAGCCACGGTCAAATCGATGATGGCAGCATCCGCAGACATGACCGGTTCGATTTCAAGTGTCGTTCCCGTGTTGCGTGTCTCGAATGCGGTAGGGCACGGATAGGGCAACGCATTGCCCGGGGCCTCTTCCGGTTTGTCCGGGTCCGATGCTTCGTCCGGCTTCACATGGCCGCGCGGCGGCTCGTATTCCGTCGGATAGATTTTCTCGGTAATGGCCTCCACCTTGGCCCGCTGACCGGAACGCGTGCGGATCATCTGCAGCTCCTCCAGCGTCGCGGTTCCCGCTTCGGTGCGTTTGACGATCTCCGCGTAACGTTCGGCGTCCTTCTTGAAGTCGGCGAGAAACTTGTGAGCCTCCATCATCGGCAGGGAAAAAACCTCCCATTTCACGCCGATGATGTGAATCGATGGCACCGGGTCTGCACCGGACACCCGCACGCGCGCATCAGTGGGTGATGGATGTTCGCCTGGGGCCAAACCCGCTCCGACTCCGGTTGGGCCGCCCAAACCGCCGCCGGGTCCCGGGGCAACGCGAAATGGATCGGCGGCAACGGACGAGTCTCCAGGCTTTGCCGGAGTGGCTGGCGGCGCAGGCTGGGTGGCCTGTGCGGGAGGTTTCGGCACGGACGGGTTTTGGGCCGCGACCCAGCCCGCGAGCGCAAGCAAGCCGACAAGACAATACAGGGGACAGCGTGATTTCATGACAGGAACAGTTCGGGTGCAACGGAAACGCCCGGCATGGGTCGTTTCTCCGTCCATCTTTCCTCACCGTCCGCCCGGTTGCGTCAATCCCCGGTCAAAAACCTGTAAAAATCATGTCAAAACCAGCCTGCCGTGTTTGACCAGAACCACGATCGTTGACTTCATTCTCTTTGGCTCCTATGCCGATGGCCAGCCCACGCCGGACTCCGATGTGGACATCCTCATCGTCATGCCCAGCGCGCGTGAGTGGATCGCCAGGGCTGCACCGATCATGAGCAAGCTTGAAAGGCCGTGGTTTCCCGCGGAGCGCCGCACCCGGGAGCGCCGCAGTCGCCTGCGGCCTCGTGCGTATCGGCATGGGTGCGAAGCTCTTGTGCGATGACGAGAAAGTTGGGGCACTCTCTTCCTGGATCGGCTCCGCGGCAGGGCCGACGAGCCGCAGGCGACTGCGGCGCTCCCAGGCATCTCCCCTCACCTCCCCTCGTCCGCCATGTCCGCCATGTCCGGCGGGTCCGGCAGCGGCGGCTGGCCGCGGCGGCGGGTGACGGCCTGGCGGAGGAGGAACTCGATTTGTCCGTTGACGGATCGCAGATCTTCCTGGGCCCAGGCTTCGAGTTCTTTCCAGAGCCGGGCGTCGATGCGGAGGAGGAATGATTTGCGGGGTTCGGCGGCCATCAGGATCGGTCCTCCGGTTGGCGCAGGCGGCGGTTGAGGGCGTTGACGAAGGCGCGGGGGTTTTCGGGCGAGACGACGAAGAGAGAGGAGACGCCGACGATGGCCGCGGGCACGGCGCTCGCGAGCACGGCGACCCACGGTTCCGTGCGGACCACGGCGAACATGAGGGGCGCCGGGAGCACGAGCAGCAAAACGATCAGTCCGATGGTGATGAGTCTGACGCGAAGGCCCCAGGGGGCGGCGGCAAATTCCTTGTTCATGTCATGGCTGGAGCGATGCCGGGGTGGCTCGGTAGGTGGCTTGCTTCGGTTTCAGATGGCGCGGGTCTCAATGATACAGGGTACCGGTGTTGATCACCGGGCTGACTTCGGCTTCGCCGCACAGGACGACGAGCAGGTTGCTCACCATGGCCGCTTTCCGCTCCGGATCGAATTCGAGGATCTGCTTCTCGCGGAGTTCATTGAGCGCCATCTCGACCATGCTCACGGCGCCATGCACGATCTTGGTGCGCGCCGCGATGATGGCTTCGGCCTGCTGCCGGCGCAGCATGGCTTGCGCGATCTCCGGCGCATACGCCAAGTGCGTGATGCGCGCTTCCTCCACCAGCACGCCCGCGCGCGCCAGCCGCTCCTGCAATTCGGCGGTCAGCGCCGCGTTCACCTCGTCGCCGCCGCCGCGCAGCGTGAATTCACCCTCTTCGCTGTGGTCGTAGGCATAGGCCGAGGCCAGATGCCGCACCGCCGACTCGCTCTGCACATGGACGTAATTCTCGTAGTCATCCACGTCGAATACCGCCTGCGCCGTGTCGGCCACCTTCCATACCACCACCGCCGCGATCTCGATCGGGTTGCCACGCTTGTCGTTCACCTTGAGCCGGTCCCCGTTGAGGTTGCGCATACGCAGGGAGATTTTCTTCTTCGTGTAAAACGGATTGGTCCAGTGGAAACCGCTGCGGCGAATCGTCCCCTTGTATGCGCCGAACAATATCAACACCCGTGCCTCGTTCGGCTGCAGCGTGAAAAATCCCGCCCACGAAATCACCGACAACACCACCGCCAGAATGCCCGCAAACAGTATCCACCCGAACCCCTGCTCATGGTGCGCCAGCCAGATCGCCCGCACAATCAAGCCTGCCCCACCCAGCTTCGCCAGCACCGTCACCAGCAGCATGGGCCACCCGGACACCGTCGAGCCGGGACATTCACGATTGGAAGTCGATACAGTGGATTCAGTATTCATAATAACAGGGTTTGGTGAAATTGATTTGGTATTGAAATGATATCATGTTGAAATCACGCGGACCGTCAATGAAATCTTGCGGTTTTTTTTTCATGCCCCGCGGCCGGCCACCAGAGCGTTTTTATTCCCGGGCGACCATCGCCTCAGCGGGCGTGGATGCGCACGGTGAGGAAGCACGGTTGGTGGGGGACGAGGGCGGGCCAGATGGCGAGTTTGATGGATTCGATGTCCGGCTGGCCTGGCACGGGTGAGCGGGAAAGGATGAGGGTATCGGCCACGGGTGACCAGTGCAGGAGATCGGAGGATTCGAGGATTTCGTAGAGGAGGGATGGGGAGTCGAGGCGGCGGCGGAACTCGAGGGTGGCCCAGGTGTGGTGCGGATCGACGACGAGGCCCGGGACTGGATGGATGACCGAATGCGCATCGAAGGGGGAAGTGCCGAAGGCGTATTCGACGAGATTGGGGGCGCCGTCGCCATCGGGGTCGTCGTTCGGACCGAGGTGGTTGTTGACGGCGGCGGCTTCGGCGTGGGCGGCGATCCAGTGGGAGAAGTCGTTCGGCTGGGCGATGCCGAGCGGGGACGGTGGAGTCGGGACGTCGCCTTGAGCGATGACTGTGAGGTCGAGCGAGGTGGCGGTGAAGGCGCGGGAGAAGGCGTATCCGAAGTTGTCGGTCAGGCCGGTGACGATGGCAAAATCGCCGGCGCGTGAGGCGAAGCTGACGACCGGGAAGCTGGCGCCGGGCGCTTCGGCGAACGGGTGCCGGAGGGCGATGTCGAGGGCGCCATTGAGGGTGGCGGCGCCGGTGACGCGCAGGGCACGATGTTGCAGGAGCGGATCGGAGGCGGCCAGGCGCAGGTCGATCCGGCCGCCGGCGGTTTGGGCGAACGTCCCCTGCACGACGATGCCGCCGGGCACCGGGTCTGGCCGGAATATCCCGTTATTGACGACGTTGGCGACGAGGGTGCCGCTGCCGCGGACGATGCCGTTCTGGGCGAAGCCGGCCATGGGCTGCAACGACCCGCTGAGCAGCTCGATTTCGCCGGTATTGACGAGAACCACCGCGGTGGACTCGAAGGAGGATGTGCCGCCACCGGCCTTGCGGAGGAGGCCGGCGTTCTCGAAGGCATAGGCGCCCGAGAAGTTGCGATGGACATCGGCCTCGCCCTGGATCTCGAAGACGGCGCCAGCGGCATTGACGATGCGGCCGGTGGCGCTGGCATTCAGACCGAGGAACAAGTTGTTGCCGGAATAAACGAGGCTGCCGCGATTCTCGAGGACGCGGGAACCATCGATGCCTTTGGTGGAGGTCGAGGAAATCGTGCCCGCGATGCCCGGTCCGACGATCGTTCTGCCGCTGCCGGCCATGGTGCCGGCGGTCCATGCGAACGATTCGGTGACGGTCACGGTCCCGGACCCGGCGAGCGTGCCACCGGACTGAACATACTGGCTGAATGTTTGATCGGTGTCGAACGACCATGTGCCTGCCGAGATGGAGAGCCGCGATCCGGCGACGAACTGGAAATTGATGGTGGCGCTGCCTCCGGTCAGGGCGATCGCGCCCGCGCCGCCGATCAGGCCTTCCGCGGTGGAAGTGAAGACGCCACCAGCCAGCGTGAGCGCGCCATCCGCCTGCACATCGATCGATCCGCCCAGGCTCCCGCCGCCGGCGAGCTGGAGTGTGCCGGCTTCGACCAGCACGGTGCCGGTATTGACGAGGGCGACCGCGCCGGACTCGAAGGAGGATGTGCCGCCACCGGCCTTGCGGAGGAGGCCGGCGTTCTCGAAGGCATAGGCGCCCGAGAAGTTGCGATGGACATCGGCCTCGCCCTGGATCTCGAAGACGGCGCCAGCGGCATTGACGATGCGGCCGGTGGCGCTGGCATTCAGACCGAGGAACAAGTTGTTGCCGGAATAAACGAGGCTGCCGCGATTCTCGAGGACGCGGGAACCATCGATGCCTTTGGTGGAGGTCGAGGAAATCGTGCCCGCGATGCCCGGTCCGACGATCGTTCTGCCGCTGCCGGCCATGGTGCCG
>CAZYHO010000001.1:21611-49541 GCA_964647495.1 uncultured Akkermansia sp.
CGTGCCCGCGATGCCCGGTCCGACGATCGTTCTGCCGCTGCCGGCCATGGTGCCGCTTGTCCAGGTGAAGGCGCCGGCCACTTCCAGCACCGCATTGCCGCCGAGCGTGCCGCCGACGAGTTCGTAGGCGGACCCGGCGGTGACGAGCGAGTTCTGGGTGGGGGCCAGCGTGCCGGCGGTGTGGCGCAGTGTGACCGAAGCGCCCGCGCCACCGACTGTGATGGTGAGCGGCGTCTGTGTACCGGATGAAAGCGTGACGATGTAGGCGCCTGGCAGGTTGATGAGGGCATTGTCTTCGGGGCCGGGCACGCGCGCGGGTATCCAGTTGGTGGCGGTCGTCCACGCGCCGCCGGCCGGGTTGTTCCAGGCGACGACGGTGGTCGGGTTCACGGTGACGGTGACGGTGACGGGCAGGCCGGCCTGGATGCCGTCGGTGGCGCGATACGTGAACACGGCATCGCCGGTGAAGGCGGCGTCAGGCGGGGTATACGTGAAGGTGCCGTCGCCATTGAACACCACCGAACCGGCGCCGTCGGCCGGTTGGGTGAAATCGAAAACGGCGATGGGATCGCCATCAGGATCGAAGTCGTTGGCGAGCACGTTGTCGGTGGTGACGGAAAACCCTTGCGGTGTCTGAGCTGTGTCGGGCGACGAGCGCGGCGCGCGATTGGCCGCGAAGGCCGCCTTGGCCACGGTGAATTCGTTGAGCACCCAGTTTCCGTGCCCGACCCGCCCCGGGCCGTTGTTGGGCAGCGACGGATGTTCGAGCAACTCGAGGCGGATGCCGGTGACGGCACCGGCAATGCCCTTGGCGCGCACGGTGTAGGTGGTGGTTGACGGCATGGCGCCGCCGATGAGGACGGATTTATCGGGCAGCAGCTCGACCGATTCGCCGCCGGTGGTGATGGCGGAGGTGACGTCGAGCACCGTCCAGTTCGCGGTGACATCGCCGCCGTTGATCAGGCCGTCGGCAAATTCCGTGCGCGGGTCGGTGGTGGCCGACAGGCGGAAATTGCCGATGAAATGCTCGCCGCCGAAGAGCTGGATCAAATTGAATACGAATTCCTCGTCCGCGGTCATGGGCACGTCGGCCACCGTCTCGAAGACGGCAGTCATCGGCGGCGTGCCGACGACCTGGCCGGCCCAGCCGCTGCCGTTGGCCAGGTTGCCGTCGATGACGGCGGCCGGGCTGAACCCGCTCTGAGAGAGGTCCGATGTGGCATTTTGAAGGGGGATGGGAATGCCTGAGTCGATTGGCGTGAGCACGACCGGCTCGGCCACGGCGTCGAGTTCGACGATTCTCGGGCCGCCGGTGGCCGGCGCACCAAACTGATCGAATTCGGCGCGGAACTGGCTGCCGACAAACGGGTCGAAGACGAGCGAGGCGTGGAGCGCCGGGCCGCCGAAATACGGATGAAGGCCCGGCCGGAACGAGGAAAGCAGGACAAACGGATCGTCCGGGGCCAACCGGCCGAACAGCCGCATTTCGCTGAATCCGCGCTGGCCGGCGCCGCCGTCATCGGCCGCGAAGAGCCGTGCGCCTTCGACGCGCAGGAAGCCGGGTGTCTGCCATTCGACGGCGTGGGTGAAGCCCGCCGGTTGCCCGTCGGCGAAGACTCCGATGCCGGGCTCGGCGCCGCCCGGAGCGCCGAAGAGGTTTTCCGCCGCGGAATCCGGCCGGAATCCGGTCGAAGCGGTGACGGTGGCACCCATGCTGGTGTCCCACGGGTCGTCGGTGCGCGGGGCAAACGCCGGACCGACGCCGACGATCGCCGTGGCGGACGCGCTTTCGTCCAGTCCGTCATGAGCGGCGAAAACGAACACGTCCGATCCCGTGAAATCGGCGTCGGATCGGTAAAACACAACGCGTGACGAACCGGCCAGCGTGACGGGGACATCGGTGATCTCGGCACCCGGACTGCCGCCGGCTGCACTTTGGAAAAGACGCCCGTGCCGCGGCAGGGAAACGATCCGGACTGTCAACGGGTCGCCGTCCGGGTCGCTGACGGCGAGGGCGAGCGGAGTCGGCGCATCGGTCAAGGCGCTGAAGTCCTGCCGCGCGTCGAGAAGGGGCGAGGAAGATGGCACCCATGTCGGGAAGGCGGCGACCGCGCCGTTGCCGAACGATGCGACTGCATTGCCCACGGCATCGAAGGCCACGCCGCCCGCACCCTCGTCGAACGACCACCAGGCGGCCAAATCCGGCTCGCTGCCGGTAAGCGGAACGAAGCGCGTGGTGTCGATTTCCTCCGCGGAGCGGGATGTTCTCCAGACGCGCAGGTCGTCCATCGTTCCGCGGAAGAAGCTGCGGGTGTCCGGCGCCGCGCTGCCGGCCGCGCCGATGCGGGTTGGCTGCCCGTCGGATGTCGGGCGCGCGCTGGCGAAGACGCCCGCGGGAACGCCATTGATGAAGAACCGGCGCACGGCGCCGTCGTGGGTCAGGGCGACGTGTGTCCATTCGCCGAGGGAAGGCGGGGAAGTCGAATTGACTTCGGCGGTGTCGTTGATCCAACTATCGAGGTGTCCATTGGTGCTGCGGAACCCGAGGGAGGCGCGCCAGAATCCGGAGGAGTAGAGCGTGGGGAATTGGAGGTTGTTCACGGAAACGGGGCGCACCCATGCCTCGATGGTCCAGGACGGGAAGGAATGAAGCGCGGGTGCCGCGGCGGCGGCGACATGGAGGAAATCGTTCACGCCGTCGAACTCGATGGCGAAGCCGTCGCGCCGCAGTGTGCCGGCGAGCGGGCGGCGGTTCGATCCGACCGACATGGTGACCACGGCCTCGCTGGTCAGTCCGCCGGCTTCGATCACGGTGTAAGTGAATGTGTCGCTTCCGGAGAAGGCGGGAGGCGGGGAGTAGCGCAGTTGCGAACCGCCGGCTTCGAGGACGACGGACCCGTGAACGGGTGTGCCGAGAGAGAGCAGGTCGAATGGGTCTCCATCCGGATCGGAGTCGTTGGCCAGGAGATCGGCGACCTCGATGAAGCGGTCCTCGCCGGCTGTGGTCGAGAAAGCGTCGGCTTCCGCGAGCACGGCGCGATTCGCCTGGCCGGGGAAGTCGTCCTCGGCATCGGGGATGCCATCGCCGTCGGTATCGACGAGGAGCGGGTCGGTGTAGAATCCGAATTCGAGGACGTAAGCGGCCTGGGCGGTGAGTTCGGAGACGTCGTTCCAGCGGAGGTCGCTACGAAGTTGTACGGCGTCTTCATTGCCCGAGTTGTTCGGCTCGCCGGGTCCGAAGTTGGTGAAGGTGGAGACTTCGCCGGTGACGGTGCGGAAAGCGCCTTCGATGAAGCGGTCGGTGTGGCCGATCCAGGCGCCGGCTGCGCGCGGGTCCGCGCCGAAGAGTGCGATGAATGCGGCATTTTCGGCGGCGCTGGTCAGCGTGAGGAGGTGGCCGCCGCGGGTCACGGCGTCGTCGCGTGCGGCCAGCCAGTTGCGGGCGATGTCGCTGACGAACGAGATGCGGCCGATGCCGAGTTCGAAGCCGTCGGTGAGGCCGTCGCCGTCGGTATCGGCGAGCAGCGGCGATGTGCCGATGGCGACCTCTGTGCCATCGGGCAGGCCGTCGCCATCGGTGTCGGCGACGAGCGGGTTGGTGCCGGCGGCGAGTTCCTGGCCATCGGTGAGGCCGTCGTCATCGGTGTCCGCCAGGAACGGATTGGTGCCGACGGCGAGTTCATCGGCGTTGGCGAGGCCGTCGCCATCGGGATCGAGACCGCTGTCGTTGAAGAATGGATCGAGACCGGCGGCAAGTTCGTCGGCGTTGGAAATGCCGTCGCCATCTTCGTCGCCGCTGCCGGGGCGCACGTCGAGTGCGACCGGGGAAAGTGGCAGTCCGTTGCCGGGGCCGAGCACTTCGACTTCGGCGAGACTGAGGAAATCGGTGGCGAGGTGAGCGATGCGGATGAAGCGGGCGCGATCCGCGATGAAGATGGAAGTGCTGATCTGGTCGAAGGCGGCGGTGGTGCGATAGACTTCGCGGGCGTCGTTCGTATAAACGCCGGGCAGGGTGGGCGCGGTGAAGTCGGCATCGTCGAACGGCGTGTCCGCGAGCAGCACGGCGACGCGGTTGCGCTCGGCGCAGCAGTCGGTCCGCCAGAAAATGCGGATGAGCGAAATGTCCGTGGCCTCGCCGAGATCGACTTCCCACCAGGCATGGAGATCGGCATTGGTGTGGGTGACGGAGCCGGACGAAAAACCTCCGTTGCGATTGCCATCGATGGCGAGCTGCGGCGGACCGCCGAAGCCGGTGGACGACTGGGTGACCGGCTGGCCGGCGGCGAGGCTGTCGGCGAGGACATAAGCGCGGCCGCTGAAGAGGTGGGGTGGCGGTCCGAGATCGGCGAGCGCGGGGATGGTGACGGTGGCGGCGAAAGCCGGGGCCACGCCCAAGCCGAGGACGCGGCCGGCGGCGGAATAAACGACGCTTTCGAATCCCGCGGTGGCGGGACCGGCGGCGAACGGGACGCTCTGGCCTTCGATGACCGCGGTGCCGGCGACGGGCGCCGTGATCGCGAAATCGGTGGTGACGGTGAAAGTCGAAATGACCGGAGCGATCGCATTGCCGTCGGCGCCACGGATGCCGGCGGTGAGTTCGACGGTGTAGGTCGCGTCGAGAACAAGCTGTTGCGCTGGGAGAAACGAAATGTCGCGGCCGCCGCCGCCCAGGGCGACGGACCCGGGGACCAGGATGCCGCCAGTGGCCAGGCGGACGGTGGTGGTATTGACCGTCGCTGGGTCGAGCGGTTCCGAGAATCGGGCGAGCACGCTGGCGGCGACCGAAGCGCCGGTGGCGCCGTCGGCGGGGCTGAGGAATTCGAGGACGGGCGGGACGAGATCGGGCAGGACGAACGAGCGGATGACGGTGGCGGCGCGGCCGGCGGCGTCGGTGGCGGTGGCTGTGGCGGTGAGGGTGGCGCCGGTGCGCGGGGCGGCGGAGATGTCGAAGACGAGGGACGAGCGTTGGGGAATGTTGGGTGCGCCGGAGACCGCGACCGATTGCGAACCGGCGACGGCGCCGGTGAGCGCGACCTCGAGCGTGGCGCTGCCGCTATTGTCAGCGGTGTCGATTTCCAGGAGGAATGGCTGGTCGGGATCGAGGACGGCGGTGGCGGCCGGGCTGACGAACGCGAGGGTGGGAGGGGTGCCGTCGGCCACTTCGACTTCGAAGAAGCGTTCGCCAGTGCCGAGGCCGCCGGTGTCGGTGGCGGACGCGAGCACGGAGATTTTCGAGCCGGGCACGGTGGCGGGCGGAACGACGGCGGACAGGAGGATGGGGGCGCCGGTGGTGTTCGACTGGAGCGAAGCGGTCCAGGCGCCGGTGCCCGCGGCGCGGAACGTGGCGATGCCGCCGTCGTCAATGACGGTGACGCGGATTTGAGCGGCGGACCCGCTGAGCACGGTGGCGCCGTCGGCGGGGATGAGTTTTTCGAACGCGATGACGGGCGGCTGGTTTTCAAGCACGGTGACGTGCAACTCGGCGAGCGGGCCTTCGTTGCCGAAACGGTCGATGGCGATGGCGCGGTAGGTGACGGCGCCGACGGCGGGCAGGGTGACCGGCAGTTCGAGCACGCCGGCTTCGGTGGTGGCGAGGGTGACGGCATCCGCGCTGAAGCGGACGCGCACGTCCGGCTCGGCGGCGGCGAGCACGGCCTCGAGCGTGACCGGTGTGCTGGCGGTCGGCGCCGCGCCGTCCTTGATGCGCAGACTGGCGAGTGTCGGGCCGATCGTGTCGAGCGTGGCGAACGTGCGGCTGATCGGCTGGTCGGCCATTTCGTTGCCGGCGATGTCGCGCACGCCGCTCACGGTGGCTGTGAACGTGGCGTTGGGCGGCAGCGGGGCGGCCGGCACGAATGTCAGGACCAGGCTGTTCACGCCGAGGCTGATGGCGCCGGCGACCGGGCCGGCCGCTCCGCTCAAAGTGACTGTGGCGCCCGGCTGGATCGGTTCGTCCACGCTGAGGCGGATGACGGTCTGCACGCCGACCTGCTCGGCGCCGTCCTCGGGAGTGAAACTGAGCAGGACGGGCGGCCGCTGGTCGCGCGTGGTGAAGTTTGCGGAATAGAGGATCACGAGCGCGCGGCCCACGAGGTCGCGGGCTCCGCGGTTGGTGATGCCGCCGAAGGCGTCGCGCAGGTCGCCGTCCACCGCCAGCAACTGGTAGGTGGTCTCGCTTTCCAGCGGCGCAGCCGGACCGATCACGACAAGCCGGCGCGCCGTCTCGCCGTCGGGAGCGATCAGTGTGACGGTGGCCGGGACGGCCGGGCCGCCGCTCGCCTTGCGGATAAAGACGCCAGTGGCATCGACGGTGGCCGGGTCGAGTGCCTCGCTGAACAGGACTTCGATCGGGGCGTCGATGTCAACGCCGTCGGCGTCCGGCGCGGGCACGCTCGACACGACGAACGGCGGCGCCTCGTCGAGGAGGATGTCGCCGAGGTCGATGATCTCGCCGTTGACGGCGATCGATCCGGCGGCGCGGGCCAGTCCGTTGACCGTCGGTTGAGAGGCCGTGACGGAAAACGGGCCGGCGGTGACCGGAGCGAAACTGAAGCGGCCGTCGGCGCCGGTGCGGGCGGCGAACGTGCCATCCGCATCGCTGAGCGAACGGAACGTGATGAGGACATCGGCGCCATCCACGGGCGTCGTCCCGTCGGCGCGCACCACACGGCCGAGCACGGTGCCGCTCGAGGTGAGCCGCAGGTTTTGCGTCACGGTGGCGCCGTCGGCGGGTACGGTGACCGGCGATTGCGCGCCAAGTGCGAGCGAGAAGGCGGACAACGACGATTCGCCGACCGGCACATTGGCAAAGCTGAAGTCGCCCTGCGCAGTGGCGATCGCGATTTCCGTGCCGCCGACCGGCATTTGCAGGCGGACTTCGGCGCCCGGGGCTGGGGTGAGGCCGTCGGCCTGGAACACGCGGCCATTGACGATGCCCGTTCCGCGCAGGACGAGCGTGAGCGACTCTTCGGCGCCGCGGTCGCGCGGGGCGATCGATCCGCTGGCCACGCTTCGCGTTTCGCCGAGCCGGCGCGAGGCCGCGCTCACGGGATATGGGATCGCGGCGCCGGTGAGCACGCGCACGTTTTCAAAGCGGACCCGGCCGTCGGGTCCGGTGTCGGCGGACAGGAGGCGACTGTCATGAAGCAGCCCGACGGTGGCCTCGGCGGGCGTCACTCCATCGGGTTCGAGCACGAGGACGGTGAGATTGGCGGTCGCTTGCAGCGGCAGGTTGATTTCCAGGCTACCGCCGGTGACGGCGAGCGTGGCGTGGGCGGCTCCCTTGAGCGGGCTGAGCGGATCTTTGGCGACAAGATCGAACGCGCCCGCGGGAACGGCGGCAAACGAATACGATCCGTCGGGGCCGGTCGTCACGGTGCGCTTGCGATTTATGGCAAAGGCATCGTCCAGCGTGAGTTCCACCTCCGCGTTCGGCACGGGTCCGGTGCCAAGCCCGTTGGTGACGAGCCCGAAGACGGCGCCGAGCACGGTTTCGGCCACGAGAACGTCGCGCGTTTCGTTAGGCACGGCGAGCGTGACCATGGCGACGCCGGACCGGCCGGTCGCCGGATCGGTGACGGTCAACCGGTGCGTGCCGAGCGGCACGTCGGCCAGCGTGAACCGTCCGCTGGCGTCGGTCGGAGAAACGGCCAGGCCCGCGAGATTGGCGTTCGCGAATGGAATCGGGGTGCGGCCGTCGGTGGCGACGAACTGGCCGCGCACGGTGCCCGTGCCGCCAAGCATGATCGTGCTTTCGCCGGCGCCGCCGGGCGCGACATGAAGCGACGTGCGTCCCGCGACGCGCGTGCCACCCAGCGTCAGGCTGGCGTTCGCGGTGTAGGCGCCTTGAAAGACGTTGGGGAACTCGATCAGGCCGGCGCCATCGGTCGTCCCCTGGAATTTGCCGCCCGGGAACCCGTTCATTTCGATTTCCGCGGTGGCCCCGGCCGCGGGCAGCCCATCGGCGCGGCGCACGAACAGCCGCGCGGTGCCGCGACCGAGCAGGGTGACAGTCACGCTGTTGTTCTGGCCGGGAGTGACCGCGGCATTGGCCCGCCCGGTCGCGCCGGTCGCCTCGTCGAGAGCGGTCACGGTGTACCCGCCGGCGGGCAGGGTGAACGTGCCCTGGGTGGTGGCGAAGCGGCCGTCGGCGTCGGTGCGGATGAAGAAGTCGTCGCCGAAGCTGATTTGCACGCGGATGTCGGGACCGGCCGGGGCGCCATCCGGGGCGAGCACCTGGCCGGACAAGCTGCCGTTGGTTTCCTGGACGGCGGGAAACTGCAGCAAAACGTCGGTGACGACTGGGTCGATCTGCGTGGTGCGTCCGCTCGTGCTGACGACGACCGGGAAGAACGGGTTGGCGGCTTGCAGTCCCCAGTCACCGATGAACGTGCCATTGGGAAACGAGAACGTGCCGAGCGCGGGATTGCTGTTGAGGTCGGCCTTGATGCGCATGGTCGGTTCGCCGTTCGGTTTCGGGCCGAGGCCGGTCAGGCGTACTTTCGCGCCGATGGGCACGCCCTGGCCGTTTTTGACGACGCCCGAGACCGAGGCTTTCGGCAGGAAGCGGACCGCCGTGATGACGGTTTCGCCGTCGAAGCTCAGCCGCACATCCTCCACAAACCCCCATTGGTCCGGATTGAACGAGTCGCCTTCGCCGGTGAGGAACGGGTTGCTTGCGCCGGTAAAAGCGGCAAACGCCGCGCTTATCGCCGCTTCGATCTTCTTCATGTCGCCGGACCGGATCTGCGAGATAGCGAGATCCGCATCGAAGTCCTCGACCGGTGGCGCGGGCGCGCTCAGGTCGTAGAGCCCGAGCCCGAGGTTGTCGAAGGAGAACAACCCGGAGCCGTCGGCGCTCACCCACATGAACGAACCCATGTCCTCGTCGATGTAAATCGGGATGGCCACGTTGATGTCGGGCACCGGGCTGCCGGCCTCGTCGAGCACCTGGCCGGCGATGCGTCCGGCCGGGGAAAACCGGATGACGGCAAAGTTGTCGTCCCCGGGCAGCACGGTCAGGGAGGCGGACCCGAGGCGGGCGAAGTGACGCCGCGGATCCGGATGCCCGGGCTCGGCGCGCAGGCCGGCGCCGATCTGGCTTTTGCCGGTGGGGACGCCCTCGACGACGAAGGCGCCGAATTCGTCGGTGGTGGCGAGCGCTTCACCGCCGCCGACGATGGCGCCGGGCACCGGGTCGCCATTGGCGAATTCGACGCGGCCGCGCACGGTGGCGCGGGCCTGGAGAGTGACGTTGGCGGTATTGACGGCGCCTTCGACGGCGGCGACGTGGTTGCGTTCGCCTTTGCGGCGGCCGTCGCGGGAAATGGCGATGATTTTCACGGTGCCGGCGGGCACGTCATCGACGCTCCAGAAGCCGCCGGCGTCGGTGACGGTTTGCGAGAGTGTGGGGCCGGCTATGTCGGCGGACAGGATGGCGCGCACGTAAACCGCGGCGCCGTCGTGGGGAGTGCCATCGGGTTCGATGACGCGTCCTTGCAGCGAGGTGCGCGGGACGACGGTTTCACCAAGCACGACCGTGAGGTCGAGCGTCTCGCCCGCGCCGGAAAGCAAGGCGGAAACGGTGCGTGTGCGGCCGGCGACGGTCGCCGCCTCGACGCTCAACGCGCCGATCGGCACGCCATAGAATGCGAAGCGACCATCGCCGTCGGCGAACACGCCGCGGCCGAGTTCGCGCGAGTCCGGATCGGGGAAAAGATTGACCGCCGCGCCGGCCGCGGGCGTCGCGCCGTCGGCCTCCAGCACGGTGCCTGTGACCGTGCCGCGGCCGCGGAAGGCCAGCACGTACACGCCTTCGCCGCCCTGGCGCGAGTCCGGCGGAAAGTCGCGCACCACCGCGCGGTCGAGCCCTTCGGCCAGGGCGACCGCCTGCGAGATCGAGGCCACGCCGAAGGCGCGGCGCAGCGCGGCGCTGGCGACATCGGACGATGCCACGCCGCCGGCCAGATTGACGCCGAGCGCCTCGAGCCGCGCGGCCGTCACCTCGCCGTCGCGGCTGCTTTCGAGGATGATGGCGATGGCCTCGTTGTCGCGGACAGAGGCGATGTCGGTGGTCGAGAGGGTGAACGGAATGCCGCTGACCACGAAGGGGAACGAGAAGTCGCCGTTGTGATCGGAGAACGTCTGGGCGATGCGCACGCTGACTCCGGCGCAACCGTCCGGCGTGACCGTGGTGTCGTTCATCGTGAGGGTGACCGGCAGGCTGGCGCCGCCGGAGCCGTCGGCGCGGACGATGCGGCCGCGCACGGACAGGCCTTCGACGAGGCGCGTGTGGACCGGCACGTCGGCGACGGTGAATTCGTTGCCGCGGATGTCGGTCACGCCGGCGCCAATGCGCAACGTGCGCGGGACGAGGGCGCCCATCGGCCGCCGGAGCGTGAGCAGCGCGACGCGGCCGCCCGGCTGGACCTGGACGAAGGCGGCCTCGGTGCCGTCGTCGAGCGAGTAAGCGGATGCGAGGCCGGCCGATTCCTGGGTCATCGGTTTATTGAAGAGGACGGCGATGACGTTCCCGTAATTGCCGATGAGAACACGTTCGCCGAAATCGTTGGTCGTGGTGGGTTCGTAGCAGCTCGCGCGCGGCCGGGCGACGTTCAGCTCCGGATCCTGGCGCACCACCAGCGCCTGCGGAGCGGCCTCCACGAAGTCCGATGTCACGCCGGCCACCGTGAAGTCGGCGTTGCCGTCGCAGGTCTCGTCGATGCCGAGGTCGGTGGCCGCGCCGCCCAGATCGAAGAGGGCGCAGGCGCCGGCCGGGATGTCGTTGACGGTCCATTCGAGGCTGCGCGCGGTGCCGTCGGGCCGCACCTCGAGCACGCCGAGCCTTGTCGCGCCGGGCAACGAGGCGCCGAATTTCCACTGCACGGTGCCGGGCATGGCGCTGACGACCCAGGCGCCCTCGCGACCGCCGTAGCCCGCGGCCTGCACGAGGGTGCTTGTGTCCACGCCCGCGCGGCGGCCGCCGCTTTGCAGAAGGTTCAGCTCGCTGGCGCCGGGAGCGGGCGGGTCGTCCTCGCTCTGAAACGTGCCGCGCGAGACCGAGGCGAACCACCATGACTCGCCGCGCCCGGCCAGGTCGATGGCGCGGGACGTGAGCCGCGATACCGGGTCCTCGGGTGCGGCTGCGGCTTCCGCGTCCTCGATGGCCCGCATCAATGATTCGCGCCAGTCGCGGCCGGCGTCGGTCGAGCGGATGATCTGGTCCCAGCCCTCGGCGAACTCGCGCCCGCCCTGCCAGTCGAGCAGGAGGTCGGGCAGCACCCGGCTGAGCGGTTCGCCGTAGCGGACGCGCTGGCCGGCTTCGGCGAGCTGGAGCGGCATCGAGCCGCCGCCGACGTTGACGGTTCTTCCGGAATCGGTCTGGATGCGGCTTGCGCTGATCAGGCTGCGCGGGATGCGGATGACGCCGGGTGGGAGCTGGGGTGCGGTGCTCGCGCTGAGCGCCTGGCCGAGCACGCGGTTGGCGGCGGCCACCACTTCGGGCGGCAGGGCATCGACTTCGTCGGGCAGGGTGATTGTATTTCGCGAGAGTGTGACGCCGCGTTCGTCGATGCCTGTGGTGAGGCGGAAGCGTCCGACGAGCGAGTCATCGCTGGTCGTGATGTTGGAGAAGCTGATCGAGCCGGTGCGCTGGGCGAGGAACCGGAACCGCGCGGTGACCGTTTCGCCGGGCGCGAGCGTGCGGAATTCCACGCGTTCGTCGCTCAGCAGTTGCGCGCCGGAAATGTTGAGCCGGTTCAGGCTGACGCTCGGCAGGTTGGCGATGGTGGTCGATGTGTTCAGGAGCGTGACGAAAGCATCGTACGGTTCGCCGGCCCGGACCGCGCGCGGGTGCGAAAACGCCATGCTGAAACTCGGGTTGCCGACGAGCACGCTGCCGGCGGCCTTGCCTTCGACGTCCACCGTGCCGGCGGCCAGGCCATCGAGTTTGGCGGTGAGCTTGAGTTCGAGCACATGCAGTCCTTCTTGCAGCCCTTCGACGAGAAACTCTCCCTGACCGCCCTGCCCAGGTTGCAGACGGTCCACGTCGTCAGGCGTGCCCGGCTCGCCGTCCGGTCCCGCTGCCCGGATCGAAATCACAGGGCGGATTTCCGCCGCCGGCCCGACCCGCGCGAACCGCACCGGATCGTCCCCCGGGTTTTCGTACGTGCCCGCCGCGCGGTCCGGCCCGGTCGGAAGGACGAGTTCGGCGCGGATGTCGCGCACGCTCAGCCCGCTCGCCGCCGGCGCCGCATTCTCGGTGAATATCTGGACGCTGAAAAACTGGTGCAGATACCCGATGCTGCCCGGAATCACCATCAGCGCCGGAATCGGCGGCACACTCAGCGCCAGGTTCTCTTTGAACCCGCCCGTGATCTGGACGTTGATCCCGCGGATCTGCACGTTCGGCCGCGCCACCTCCAGCTCCGGCGGCAGCCGGACGGTCTCCGCCAGCGCATCGTTGATCCGCTCGACCTGCGCCAGCCGCTCCTCCAGCTCCGCCGCCGGTATGATCTCGGTCGTCGGGCGAAACTGCGGCGCCACCACCGGAAACCGCACAGGAAACACCTCGCCATCGAGCACGAACCCGACCTCGAATTCGACCGCGCGGAAATTCGTCTCGTCGATCACGATGCCGCGCTCCTCGATCTCGTCCAGCGAGAGCGGCCGCGACGTGACCCGCGAGACGAGAATCTCCTCGAATACGTGCACCGGCACCGTCGGCGGGCTGCCCTCCAGCAGCGTCTCGTTCGTCGCCCCGTCGGCCAGCCGGATTCCGTCGAGCGAATAATCGCCGGCCAGATTCAACGGCGGCAGCAGGAGCGGCGCGCCCGGCGCCGCGACCAGCCGCCGCGCCGGAAACGATGGCCCCCGCAAATACGCCTCCACGTAACTCCCCGCGGGCGCCGGCCCGGACAGGTTCGCCGCCACCGAACCCGCGATATTTTTCGGGACGGCCAGGGTGGCCGGGGAAATCGCCAGCCGCGATCCGCTCACGCGGTAGTCGAGCGTGGTCAGCGGCTGCGACTGCGCCGCGGTGGGAGCGATCGCCACGACAGCATGGACCACGAGCACGGCGAGAACCGCCACGATGCCGCGCCTGCCGCGCCTGCCGCGCCTGGATTGGATGCTCAGAGGAAAGTCCATGGTGGCGCCCGGGTCAGGGAGTGGGGTGAAAACTCGAGCGGTGGATCAGCACGTTCGACGCCGGCAACGGCGGCGGAACCGTCGAAGAGACCGGAAGAATCTCGAACAGGTGCGCCTGGCGAAACCGGATGACCCCGATGTACACGACCTCATTGCCTTCCGTGTCGTTGATCCGGCGCTGCGCGCCATTGGCCGTGGGCAGGTATTCGATACCACGGTTCACGAATTCGTCCGCCGGCTCGAGCGGCACTTCCATGACCAGCAGCCATGCCCTCTGCGGAAACACGACGTTGTTGACCAGCCCGGATGTCAGCGGAAAGATCGCGCGTTCGGACGTCGAGATCCCCGGCGAAAGCGAAGCGACGCCGCCGACGTGGGAAAGCGCCGCCCGTTCGACATCCGAAAACAACAGCGCATCGTCTTGCGTGAAATCCCCCAGATCGACCAGCCCGTCGGACAACTCGCGGACACGCGCCGCCACGTCGACGCCCGCCCGCACCGCGGCCGATTCGTGAACGCCGCGCTCCAGCTCCAGCAGCTCCAGGGCCTCCACGCCCGCGTCGGCCAGCCTCAGTCCACGGAAAACCCAGCGGGTGCGCGCGGCCGGATCGACAGGCGCGAAACGGGGCGGGAAATGCGTGTCGAGCACGAGGAACCGGCTTTCGAAGGAAGCCAGGTTGTTTGCGGTGAACCTGTCGTTTGCCATCCCTGGACCGGCGAGAGACAAGCTGTGAGTGGCCACGGATCCCGGGGAGATGGACCGCTCGATGGTGAAAAACGGCAGGCCATCCGGCCGCTTCTGATCGAGCATCACCATGTTTCGGCTGGGCGGAATCTGGACGCCGCTCAGCGTGATGGTCGGGCCGGGTGTATTGACGAGCAGGACATCGACCGGGCCCGGGGCAACCGGTCCGAACCCGCGTTTGTGCAGCGCCGGGTGGAAGCTGTATCTGGCGCGTTCGGCGCCTTCGAGGCCGTGCAGGTCGGCGCGTCCTGGACGTTCCTGGTCCTCGGTGATCAGGCCGTGGTTGATGATGCGGGCGTTTTGCGTGCGGGCGGCCAGCTCGTCGATGCGCCCGGCCGGCACCAGTGCGTCGAGGAAATCGGCGTACTCCAGGACATACCGCTCCTGAATCTCCGAAATGAGGTACGCGAACCCGCGTTCGATGAAGCCGGGAACTCCATCCGCGGATGCCCGGATGCTCTCGAAGACGGCGGCGTCTCCGAGTTTCGCTCCGAGATAATGGGAGATTTCCGCGGGATCGAGGCCGGCGGTCCCGGGGTGGTCGATGGCGACGCGGGCCACGAGATGCTCGAAAGTGCGGAGATCGGCGTCGGCATCGAACGCCGCGGGCGTCACGGCGAAAATCGCCTCACGCGTCGATACAGTGGCCATGAGCCGGCCGAGAACCGCCCGGATCACCGCCTTGCCCACTTTCTTCATGATCTTGTTTTCCTGCGTGGCCAGGCCGTCGGGCAGCCAGGCCGGCTGGTCCGCGGCTTCTCCGGTTCGTTTCACGACGAGGTGGGCGCTTTCGCGCAGCAGGGAGTATTCTTGCAGCAATCCCCATTCGTATGCCTCCATGGCGAAAGCGGCCTGGCGCGACTTGAGGCGCTCGAATATCTCGGCGCGCAGGCCGGCGTCGGTTCCCGGAATGGGGAGATTGGCGTGATTGGCGGCGAACGGGTTGATGAAGACTCCTTCGAGCACCCATTTCAGGAACAACAGTCCGCGTCCGAGGCCCGCATCGCCGATCGGATCGTCTCCGAAAGCCGGCGGGCGTTCGATCGATGGCACACCGAAGAAAAAGTGCTCACGGCGAGCCGGAAAGAACGTGACCTCCTTGAGTTTTTCTTCGATGGCCGGGTTGGTGCGCACGGTGTCCGTGAGGGCGGCGGCGATGACTTCCGCGGGAGTCACGGGATGATCGAAGAGCGGCAGGTCGCCGATCCGCGTGCCCTTCTCCACCTCGAAAAAATTGTGGAAGCCCGAAACGCCGCCCGCTGCGCCGCAGAGAGTGGCCGTCACGCCGACGGGCAGTTTGTACCGCCATCGTTGGGCGATGAAAAGGTACTCCTCCCAGGCATCCTCGTCCTCGATGTCCGGAACGATTCCCATTTCGTTGCCCGCGGCGTCCACGCCGACCGGCGGATTGAAGTACCAGTCGCCCCACAGGTACTCGGGAAGGTGAGCCAGCTTGGGGAATGCCGCCTGCTGCTGTTCGTCGAAGAAATCGATGGGCACGCCCGCAACATCGGGCCGGAGTTTCCAGACAGGATTTTTGAAAGCGGGCAGGAAGATTTCGTAATCGTTGTCGCTTTGACCCGGCACGTACGGGCAATCGGCGAGTTCGCCCTTCCAGAGGCCGGCGCCGCTGCCTTGTTCGAGAACGAGCAGATCGCTCATATCGATGACCCAGAGCCGGAGGACGGGGAGCGTCTCGTCGAAAGTCTGCCGCACCGCCTGGCGCACGGCTGCCGCGTCGGCTTCGGTCAGGGGCGGGGTGAGCGGGGTGGCGACCGGCGGCTCGTACGGCAGGGTGGTTTCGAGGCGGCTGTCGATGGCGAGGATCGCGGGGGCGCCGGTCGGCAGAGTGGTCGAAAGCTGCGTGGTCGAGTCGAGCAGCGTGACCGGGGCGCCTTCGAGCGTGGTGCGTTCGTCGAAGGCCGTGGTCGGGTCGTCGTCGAGGAGCGTGTCCACCAATGCCAGCGGGGCCTGGTCCACCAAAGTCGGGTCCTCTCCGTCGTTCCGGTCTTCGGAAGTCAGGGTGAGGACGCCGGTGCTTTGGTTGGCGACCACGGTCACGGTCGGGGAATCGCCTTCGCGCGTGGCCACGACGCGCGCCACGGCCGCGGCCGGCGAGGTGCGCGCGGCCATGGCGGATTCCTCGAGTGTCGGCAGGTCGTTCCAGCGCAACGTCAGGGTGACGCCCTCTCCCGGCGTCGAGGGCACTTCCCAGACGAACGAACGCACCGCGCCGTCCGCCGGGACATGGCGCACGCGGAAAAGGACGCGGGGGCCGGTGGCTGTGACCCTTATCGAGCACTCCTGTGGAAGCGCGCCGCCGCCCAGCCCCTCGCGATATATCGTCAATGTTTCCTCTCCCTGGCCATTGAGTTCCTGGACGATGGCGCGGAAATCCATCAGGACACCCAGCAGCGTGTTGGTTGCCAGTCCGCCGTCCTGCCTGACGACGGTGGCGAACTGCGAGGTGTCGTGCCCGCTGATCACGGCTTGCATGAATTCCAGCGGCTCGAACTCCGGCGGATCGGCGAGGAGCGACCGTTCCGAGATCGGCTCGGCGAAAACCCGTGGCAGGAAGCCGCTGCCGACGCGGTATGTCGTGCTCGCGGTGGCGGTGGCGCCGTTGTTGTCGGTCACGCGGACCGTGGCGCTATACGATCCGGGCAATTGATGGCTGCGGCGCGCCAGGAACGCGGTGGCCGGAACCGCGGCATCGTCCACGCCGTCGAATGACCACCGGTATTCGTGTTCGTCCCCCAGCCCGGTGTCGCTGCGGTCCACGCGCAACGTGACGACCTCGCCGGGCCGGGCGTTTTCGGGTGTGGCGACCAGTTGGATGGCGGGTGGGACATTGGCCACGACCAGGGCATGGCTGGCCACGGTGCCGAGACCGCTCTTCGGGTAGTAAACCGCGCAGGACAGCGTGTAGAGGCCGCTGTCGGCGTAGATGTGGCTGCCGTTGACGGTATTGAGGGTGCGGCCGTCGCCGGTTTCCCACACGATGACCGGCACTTCGTCGGGCGGGGTGGCGCCACCGATATCGACGCGAAAATCCACCGGTTCGCCTTCGTTCGGCACCGGAGGATCGACTTCGATGCGCAGCGTGGGCAGATCCGGCTTGGCGAGGCCCTTGGTGAGGATGCGCTCGAGCAGCTTGAGCAGCTTCGGATTGCGGAGGACATCGACATGGCTCGCCGCCTTTTCCTGGGCGTCCGATGTGCCTTCGCTGACGATGGCGGCCATCACGGCGCGCGGGGAGTTCAGGTCGTGCACCCCACCCGCGCCGTAACCGCGCGTGGCGCTCAGGAAAGGCACCGTGCCGTCGCCCGCGGTGCGCCGGAGCCGCATCGAGTAGCTCAATTCGTAATCGCCGGGCTTGATGGCGAGGTCGGGCACCGGATCGATCAGCGCGGCGCTTGCCTCGGGCCGTTCCGCGTCGAGATAGGGGACAGGTGGAAAGGCCAGTCCGATGTCGGGTCGCGCCGTCCTGGACGGGACCACCGCGGGCAGCAGCTCGATCTGCCCGACGGTGCGCGGCAGTTGCTGGACGGCGACGATATGAAACAGGCTGGCGCCCGAGGTGTCGCCGCGCCAGTCGTACTGGGCGGGCTGATGAAACGGTTCGTTGTGAGACTCGATCGGCCGCGGAAAGGCGGGCTGGCGGTCGGGCGCGAAGTCGCGGAAAAGCGGGCCGTCGAGGGCCGCGCGGTAGGCGCCGTAGCCGAGTTTGTCGTAGGCCCGGCCGTTCGCGTCGATGTCCCAGCCGGATTCGACGAGCGGGCGGAATCCGAGGTCGAACAGGCCGCGGTTGGGCATGAGCTGGTGCAGCGCGGGCATGCGTCGGGCGATGCGGATCGAGAGGTCGGCGGGCACGAGGAAATTGAGGGCCAATTCGCCGAGGTCCCCGGTTTTCATGGTGGCGACGGCCTTGGGGGCGCCGAGAAACGGGGATGCGACGGAAACGAATTTCCCGACGCGGCCGGGGTGGTCGATCATGTAGCGGCGGGCGACGAGGCCGCCCATGCTGTGGGCGACGATATCGACGTTCGGCGCGTCGGCATGGACGGTGAGGATGAGGTCGATGTAATCGGCGAGCCGCTGGGCGGTCAGGGCGTTGTCCTGGCGCCAGTCGTACGGGAACGGGAACAGCTCGGGCAATCGGGAAAGCGAATCCCAGTCCGGATCGCCGTCGAGCCGCAGCGCGTCCACATTCACCCCGGAGTAGTCCCAGGTGTATTCGCTGTAACCGAGTTCGTCCCGAAGGTGCGAGAGGAAACCCTCCTGGATATCGACGCTGGCCAGCCCGAGCTGGATGGAGCGGAGGACATCCGAGGGGACGACGTTTGCCCCGCTTCCCGGGACGAGCGCGTCGAGCGGCTGAAAAAACGGGATCAGGTTCTGCACGACCGCGGCGACGATCGGCACCCACAGGTCGAACGGCGCAGCCAGCAACTCGGCACGCTCCAGTTCGCTGGCCATCACGCCGGGCACGAAGACGAGCGGATTGCGGCCGCCCGCTCCGACATGGACATAGGCGTTGATGCCCGGCTGGAGTGCGCGCTCGAGTTCCGCATCGATGAAATCGAGTGCTGTTTGAATCGCGCCGATCCTGTTGCCGCCGATCAGGCTGGCCAGGATGTCGAGGCCGTTCATGAGAGTGTGCAAATCGAAGCCGGCATCGAGTGCCAGCCTGACGCTTTCCTCCTGGCGACTGGCGAAGGAGTGGAGCAGGTCGTTCGGGCCGAGGCGCGGGGAAATCCCGACCCAGAAGCCGGCGGAAGCGGCGAGGAACCGGCGGTCGAGTTGGGCCACCAGGTCGCCGTGGCTTTCCACCGACAGGTCATCGGAGAGCAGGACGATGGGACCGGCCAGGTACGTGTTGAAGAGCGGGTGCGCCGGGTCATCCGAGATCCGGTGGGCAGCGAGGTCCGTGGCGTAGCGAGGTTTTGGAGCGGCTCCGCCGATCTCGAGGATGAGGTTGTCGAATGCCGTGGCGATGCTCACTTCGAGGACATCGGCGAGCGCGGCGGCGCCGCCGGAGAAGTCGAGCGCCTTGGCCGCATTGAAGGCGGCGAGGGCGGCGAAGCGCGCGGTGATTTCCTCGTGGCCGAGGAAGGTGGGCGCCGCGAGGCGGGTGGTCGGCAAGGTGGGGCGTCCGGCGCGGTCCACGGCGGCGGCGGCGAGTTCGAGGGTGGGTCCGATGACGCCCGGCGCGCGGACGGTTATATAATAGTGGTTGCGGGGATCGGGGTCGTCCGGGGCGGCGGCTGCGGTTGCGGGGAAAACGAAGCCGGTGCCGACGCGAGTGGCGCCCGCGAGCACGGCGGCCATTCGCTCTTCGAGGTTCCAGCCATCGGAGCCGCCGGCCCCGGCGAAAACGGAACTCTCCCTCCACCGTGCGCTGTCGAAGGGCGGGAGGTCGATCGTCACAACGTCGATGAGCGGGGCGTCCAGCGCGGCGCGCAGGCTGGTACCGCTGGCGGAGAGCGAGAGGCCGCTGGCGTCGGCGGTGAAGGCGCGCTCGCCGCCGCCCGAGAGGCCCGGGATTTGTTTGACGAGGGCGGCGGTGAGCCCATCGGCGTTCGTTTGCAGGAGCAGGCGCGGGTCGAGGAGAAGCACGCCGCGCGAGGTGGTCGCAAGCGCGAGCAAGCCGTCGTCGCGAAGGACGATCGTATTCAGGCTGCCGGCGCCGGCGGGGAGCAGGGCGCGTCCGAGCAGCGTGGGCGCGGCGGGATTGGTGAGGTCGATGACGAGGAGCGCGGGCTTCGCGTCGCCGAAGGCCACGGTCGAGACGAGGGCGACATCGGTGAGGCGGGGCTGACCATCGACGAGCAGCGGGAGCCGCGGGAGGAATGTGAGGCGCTTCGGATCTTCGGGAAAGAGGACGCGCGCGGTCGAGTCGTCCAGCAACGCGCCGCGCCCGAGCGCCATCATCAGGCCGTTGCCGGCCGGGCCGCTGAAGACGCCGCCGAGCAGGCCGAAGTCAGCGCTGAAGTCGAAATCGCGCAGCCGTTCGGCGGGATCGAGCGGAGCCCAGGAGAATTCGAGGCCGAAGACCTGGCCGTCGCGGCTGGCTGGCAGCGGAGCGACTTCGCCCTCATCCGCGAAGTCACCGTCGTTGTTCAGGTCGGCGCCCGGCCGGCCGTTGACAGGCAGCGTGCGGAGGATGTCAGGGTGCGTCTGGCTGAGGCGGAACCCGATGTAGAATGCATTGAGGTTGAGCAGGCTGACCGATGTGTTTTCGGACGTGAGTTCCTGGAACGCGAGGAATGGCGGATCCCACTTCGCTTTCACGACCTGGGAAATCCCGAGCGAGATGGGCGGGCGGGCGGTGAAGGCGCGGGCGAGCCGTCCGTCGGGCTGGATGCGGTAGAGGGCGAGGCGTTTGACGTCCAGGGCGCCGCCGGAAAAAACGGCGAGCCAGGACTCGGGCGCACGCACTGTGCCGTCGAATTCGCGCATCGCGTACGCGGGAATGGCGACCAGATCCGCCGGGCGCTCGGGGATGGCTTCGGTCTGCCGCGGCGCCAGCGTGCCGTTTTCCAGTAACTCGTGGACCCGGACCGAGCCACCCACACCGTCGCGATCCAGGCTGTACACGAACCGCCCGAGCATGACGACGCCCGCGCCGCTGGTCAGCGCGTTCTCCTGCACGGTCAGGCCGGAGGCGGCGGCGAACTCGATCCGGTACGCCACCGGCATTGCGCCGTCGCGGTTGCCGGGTGTCTGGTTGACGCGGCTGGTGTCGAAGTTCAGCGTCAGTTCGGAGGCGTCGGTCTGGTGGACGAAATACCGCAGGGTGAGTTCGCGGCGGTCGGGGGACGGTTCCGCGGCGCCCAGCGTAAAGGCGCCTGGCGGCCCGATCGTAATCCAGTCCAGGCCGGTCAAGTCGGCGGGTTCCAGCGGCAGGTTGAAGCGCAGACGGATCGGGACGCCGAGGGCCTGGCCGGTCGCGCCGTCGGGCGGCCAGACATTCGCCAGGCGTCGGCTGGCCGCGGTCCCGCCACCGGGCGCCGGATCGCCGAAGACGACGACGTGTTCTTTGACGGTCAAATTGCCGGCCGCGTCGGTCGCCCGGATGCGATAGATGGCGGCGCCTTTTTCGGCGGCCTGGATGCGGTACCGCAGTTGCAGCCGTCCAGGCGCCGGTTGATGCTCCCCGGTCAGGACGGGCGCGAGCAGCAGGCCGATGTCGAGCACCTCGCCATTTGTCGTCCCGAGAAAGGCGTCGCGCTCGATGTTCAGGCTGGCCACGCCCAGGTCATCGACGGCGCCGATGGTGAGTATCGCGCCGTCGGCTTCGCCCAAGCCGCTGGGGACGACGACCGGTGACTGGGCGATCGTCACGAGCGGGGCGGCCGTGTCTTCGATGTCCGCGGCGATGGGAGGCGGCTGACGGAAAATCAGAGTGGCGCGGGCGACCACTTCCCCGGTCGGAATGCCGGCGCTGGCCGCCCGCTGAAACGGAAATCTCGCGTGCGTCGCCACCAACCGCCGGTTGAAGGACGTCGGCATGTTGAAGGCGAATCGCCCGTCCGCGTCGGACATGGCGAATGTTTCGCCCTGGCGGAACAGGCCGGGAGCGTCGGCCACCACGGCGCCCAGCCCGGTTTCCAGCCGCACGAACGCGCCGCGCAATGGCTCGCCGTTCCCGTCGGCCGAAATCTCGCCGTCCCGCAGCGTGATCACTTTCCCCGCCACCTTCTGGCCGACCACCGGCGCCACCAGAATCGGCACCAGAAAGGCGCCCACCACGTTCGCTTCCGCCGCCGCCGTGCCAAATCCGGCCGTGGCCACCCTGCTGAACGTGTCCGTGAAAACGGCGTCCCGTCGCAGCGCGTTGATCTGGCGCAGCAGCAGCCCGACGAATGGCGGAGAACGCGTCACCAGCCGCCCTGACGCGCCGTCCGGCTCGAATTCCATCGCATCGATGACCTGGAACGTCGTCACGCCATCGACCTGCATCGGGATCGTGAGAGCGAAGGTGGCGTTGGCCGGGTCCACACCGTCCGGAATGTCCCCGGGTCTCAGCGGGAAAACGACGTCGGCCGCCAGCGCGATCGGATCTCCTTGCTCCGCATACCGGAGCCCGCCAAGCACTTTGCCCCCGTCCGCCGGCTCGACGTTATCGAGCAGGTTGTGCACTTCGGAGAGGCCCATTTCTTCCACGGTGAAGATCGTGCGGGTGGCCACCGCGCCCGGTTCGACGATGATTTCCACCGGCTGGTCTTCGCTTTCGGCCTCGAGGATGCCTCCCTGGCGGTAAAGCCCGGTGCGGCCGTCGTCGAATCGTTGTTTCGTCGCGGGAACGGTGACGCGCGTGCCGTTGGCATTCACGAAAACGGCGGACACATAGTCGGACTCCTCGGCGTCGATGAACGAGACGAACGAGCCATCCGGCCGGCTGAGCACGGTGGCGGTTTCGCTGGTCGATTCGTTGACGAGAATGACGGGCACATCGGGATCGGCGGCGCCGGGACCACCGTGCGCGACGACGTGCGAGCTGCCAGCACCGGGACGGTAGCCGACGAGCTGCGCGAGGATGTCGGCGGGCACTTTGGCGGCGCCTGGTTCGTAAATCGTGAGCCGGGCGCCGGTATCGCGGGCGGCGAGTGGCGCGGTGACGAACGAGAACGTGCGGGCGCCTTCGAGCGGGAGATTCTGGAGGTCGTGGATATCGGCGGCGACGGTCAGCGAGTACGTCACGCCGGGATCGAGCGGGGACGTCGGCAAGAACGTGAGGAACCGGCCGCCGAGATCGAGCGTGGCCCCGCCGGGCACGTCGCCGGCCACGGATTCGGCTCGCAACGCGATCGGCGCCGGGCCGAGGCTGGCGGGTGCGATTCTTTCGGAGAATTCGACCGTGACCGGAGTGACGGTATTGACGCGGGTGGCGGCGTCGGGCGGAGTGGTGGCGAGAATGCGCGGGGCGAGGGCGCCGAGTGTGAGGTCGAGCGCGATCGGGCCGGGCACTTCGCCCGCGGTGAAGCCGGCGGCGGCGCCGTCGCCATCGGTCGGATGGCTGGCGAGCACGATGCCGGGGCCGGCGGGCGCGAGCAGGAAATAGCGGGCGTCGGCGGCGGTCACGCTGAGCCATCGTTGCGAGGCGATGCGCACGCCGATGCCGGGTGCGGGAACGCCGGTGGCGGTGAAGACGCGGCCGGTGACGAGAGTCGGCGGCGCCGCGAGCTGGACGAGCAGGTACTGCCCGGGGCCGGTGAATCCGGGCAGACGCGGCGCGGCGTCCGGCTCCACGCTGGTCAGGCTGCCGGTCGCGTTCGTGCGGAACCTCTGGACAGGCGCCAGCCCGCTGCCGCCGGGAAACCGGACGAGTCGCGCCAGGACAAAGGCCGCATCCGGCGCCAGCGCGGCGCCGAGCGAAAGTTCGAGCGCCGCACCCTCGAGCAGGCGTCCGAGGTTCAGGTCGAACGCCCGCACGATCGCCTGTTCCGGACCGGCCAGCGCGGCGAATCCCGCCGGATCGAGCCGCCGTAACGAACCGGCGGCAAATCCGTCGAGCGCACCCGGCGGCACGGTGACGCGCACGTCGCCGGATTCGAGCACGCCGCCTTGCGCCGAGAGCGCGGCCGCCCCGTCGCCGAGCGGAGGGAGAACCTCGACCCGCACGCGCGCCTCCTGCAAATCGGCCGGTCCGAAGAGGATCTGCGGCCGCAGCGGAAAAAACGCCGCCGGACGCCCTTCGCCCGGATCAGTGATTGTCGGCTCGCCCGGGGCGCCGCCGTCCAGCGACTCGACGGGCGCGATGGTCGCAGCCGGGCGGCGATAGGCGAAGACGGTCGCGTCGTAATCGGGAGTGCGCAATGCGGCGCCGTCAGTCATGTCATACGTCTCCTGCACGCCGATGCGAAACCACGAACCGCTCAGCAACACACCGGTGGCCGGTGTGAATACAGCCTGGGCCTGCGCCGTGACCGCCTCCGGGTCAAGGCTGGCTGCCCGCTGCGATGGATCGACCTGGCTCGCGGCGGCCACCCGGGTGGTGGGCGATGGCGATGCGCCGCCCCGCAGCGCCTCGCCGGCGTCCCCCGGCAGCGGAGCCCCGGGTCCCCGGTCGCGGATCACGGCCGCGTAGGTTCCGGCGGCGTCGAGCGCAAAATTGAAGATATCCGGCCGGGCGGGATCCAGGGAGAACGCCTCGAGGATCCGCCAGGCCCGCGTCTCATCGTCGTACCGCACGAGCGTGAGGAATTCATCGGCGCTCAGGACATCGGTAAGCTGAAGACGCGCCTGGCCCGGGAGGACGGGCGATTCCGAAAACTCGATGTGCATCGCCCCGAGCGGACTCCAGCCGAAGGGAAGAGGAAATGGCAGCGATTGCGGGCCGAGGCCGGTCAGCCGCGCGGTGCCCGGCTGCGCGAACGCGCCCTCCGGAAAATCAATGCGCGCCGCACCCGGCCCCGATCCGGCCGTCAGCACGGTCGCGTCCAGTATCGAGACGCTCACAGCCTCCGCTTCGCGCGCCAGCCACGGGCTCGGGATGAGGCGCACCTCGCCCGCGGTCAGCACCGCGGTGCGCCAGACGGGCCGGTGGCCGGGCGCGGAGAATTTCCACGCATGATCACCCGCGGCGCCGTCGCCGAGCGACGTGAATCCGGAGTCCGCGGCCACGAGCGTGCGCTGGCCGCCGGGACCGGTTTCCTCAATGATCGCGCCACCGATCGGATGGCCGATGCCGTCGACGATCCGCGTGTGCGCCAGCGCGAAATCGCCATCGGGGATGACGATGGCGGTCACATCGCGCTCGGCGCCGCCGTCCCGGCCGTCAGTGACGCTCACACGCACTGTCTTGGCGCCGGCGGTCGCGTAAATGTGTTCGGCGCGGGCGGTGGTGGCCGTGCCGCCGTCCCCGAAATCCCACGCAAAAGCCAGCGGATCGCCATCGGGGTCGCTCGCCGTCGCCTCAAACACAATCGGCTCGCCCACACGTCCCAGATACGGACCGCCCGCGTCCACGCTCGGCGGCGAGTTCACGCGGCCTGCCAACGAGACTTCGTAAAGCACGTTGAGCGTCCGCGCGCGCATGAACACAAGCGTGAACGACACCGTTTCCGCCGGCATCCAGCCGTCCGCCACCTGCGCGCTCAGGTCGAAATACGGCACCTGATGCGGCGCCTGGTCGAACCCGCCGAGCGCGTGCGGCAATGTGATCCCGGTCCGCACTTCCACCCCCGTCCCCGCGTCGCGAAACCTCACCAGCGCGTGCACCGGTCCGTCGATCCGCTGCGTCCCGATGTTCTCGACCTCGATGTCCACGGTCGATGCCAGCTCGCCGGAGATGCGGTTGAGCGTCGACCTTTCGGCCTTCGCGCTGACACGCACAAGCCCGGCATCCAGCGGCGGCGGCAACGGCTCCTGGGCGAGCACGCCAGCGGCGCCAGCCAGAAACATGAATGCCGCAGCCAGCCAGCCCACACCCCGCCGCGGCAGATCGCCGAAAGCGGATTGTTGGCGCGGCGAGCATTCATCGGGCGGCCCGCGGCCGGAATACCGCCGCCGCCGCCGCCTCAGGACGAACCACCCGGCCGCCGCCAGCAGCAACCCGGCCGCCCGCGGCTCCGGAATCGGCTCCGCCATCAAAAACACATTGTCGAACGCCGCGCTCGAATCGCCCGTCAACCCGTTCCCGTCGATAAACTCGAACGCCACCGTCACATGCGCCACCACCGCCAGCGGAACCGTGTACCGCTCCCAGCCCGCACCCTTCGGACTCGGCGTCACCACCAGACCGGGCGGCAGATTCACCGAGCCGCGATAGTCCGCGTCCAGCAGCCCGACCACATCGTCATAGACTCCCTCCTCGTACAACGGCCCGAACGGCAGGCCGCCAATATACGCCGAACCGAAAACCGTGTCCGGCGTCTGCCCAAGCCCCACCACCGGCGACAGCGCATTGAAAAAATCAAAACTCAGCGTGAGCGAAACCGTCGTCTCGACCGGCACCACCACCGATTGAAACAACACGACACGCATCCCTCCCTGGTCCGAGAGAATCCCGGTTTCCCCGGTCGTGAACACCGTGCCCGTTTGATCCCACCCCGCCAACCCCTCATCGAATTCGCCGTTCACCATCAGATTCACCGCCCTCGCCGCCGGCATCACGCTCAGCCCCAGGCCGAAGAACATAGTGGTCCATGTGCATGTGGAACGGGCCATTGAATCGAAAGGGCAGGGCTTGGATCGAGCGGGCGGATCGCTTCACCATAGGCGCCTCACAGCCGCCAGTGGAAGACTTTTTTTCCTCAGAATGAATCTTTTGTGAAACATTTGTGAATCTTTCATGAAACCTGAAATTCGCCCGACAGCCTCCCTGACTTGCCCGTGATAGGAGGCGTTCCGGCAGCGTCTTTTCATGGCGATTGTGGTCGGGACCGACCTGACCGTGATCCACAACACCGGGAGGGAGTTTATCGACGGCGTGTTCGACAATCTCCGCCATGGGCAGGTCGTGGAACCGCAGTACGCCGGCCAGCGGTTCGCCTTCGCCGCCGACTACTTCGGCGGCGCCGGCAATGACCTTGTCCTGGTCTGGAAAACCCGCCGCGGTTACGCGTGGGGAGACAACGCACACGGTCAAGCGGGCGACGGAACCATGATATCACGGCCGGAGCCGCCTCCGGCATCAATTGCTGCGACGCTAAGCGGCAGCGGTGGAACTCCACAACTCAACGCGTTCCGCACAGCCTTTGAGTTGGAGATGATGTCTCGAATGGCCTTCAGACGGCAAAATATCGCGAAAACCGCTTGTTTGCCCCACCCGCAGGCCCGTTCACCCACCGTCAGCGGCGTCCAATGTGTCAAAACCCGCACTTCCGCCACCGACGATACGCCCGGCGCAACACCACAACGCGTGTCATGCCTCTCCAAGCCCGGAAAGCTTCCCCCTCGCGGCACCGCCCACGCTGCCACCCCTCTGATCCCGCACCCTCCTCACCCGCGAATCGTTCAACCAGGGTTAGCATCACGGCTCCGCTGCGCTCTGCGTGATGCTAACCAATTGTGTTCGGCCTTGGTGGTCGTTTCATGGTGCACCTTCGATAGACTTTAACAATTGAGCTGCTCTTGAATGCCCTCTGCTCGCTGCTGCGTCTAGCCACTGACGTGCCTTCGATGTGTCGTGTGCGACTCGGTAGTGACGAAAAAGATACGCCTCACCCACTCTGCTCTGAGCTTCGGCATCGCCTCCCTGCGCTGCAATGAGGTAATGCGCAAATGCCTCTGTGCGATTGCCAAAAAGTTGCCCGCGACTGGCGTATGCCTCGGCAACTAAACGATGGTCAACCGGTGTCTTGGCACGGGCGGCGGCGGCCCAAACAGGAACGAAGAATACGAGCATCAAGGCCAAAAATGAAGATGTGCTAATGATTACGCTCAGCCAGTGAAGGCGCGGACCGCGAATCGAAAGCGCGGCTGGCACAAAGAACAAAACGCCAATCCCAAGTAGCATCGGTGCCGTGAGTCCAGACATGAGTGTGAAGAACACGACTGGTATCGCGAGAATGCAGGC
Source organism: uncultured Akkermansia sp. (assembly GCA_964647495.1). GTDB lineage: Bacteria > Verrucomicrobiota > Verrucomicrobiia > Verrucomicrobiales > V1-33 > CAJBME01. Next base: position 49,028 of record CAZYHO010000001.1, read on the forward strand.
AGCTTTGAATGCGAGTTCCACGACGGGCTTCGTTTCGTGGCCGAACGTCCAAGCTCACCTACGCCTACCCGTGGCGCGACTCCTGCCGGGAGCGAAGCGACCAAGCAGGAGGCGTGACGCGGGTAGGCGTTAGGTGCAGCGCCTTGTGTTCGGCTTTTCAGGTTTCATGTGTCTGAATAATGGATAGTCGTGGAACATCGGAACTGCCAAGCCCGGCTAAAAATAATCCTACGGCTATGCTGGGACACTCTGCAACCGTCACACGGTGTTTGATGGATGAACCGTCCGGTCTCTGGATCGTGATCATCGCGCCTGCAATAACGGGCGGCTCGGTAACCTCGCGTGGATCGAGCACTACGAGTATTCCGTCTGATCCATATTTTTCCTTCCAATCAGGATGATGGCGATACTGCACGTCACTTAGCTGAATTATATCTATGACGATAAATTTCATTTTCTGCCGAACAGTAGAATTAAGCCTCTGTGTGTCTTAACAAGTTCAGACACACAGAGG
>CAZYHO010000002.1:0-36515 GCA_964647495.1 uncultured Akkermansia sp.
ATCTCTGGCTTGGGTGGGACGCGAGCCTCCGGGCGCGTCAGCGGTTGCCGCGTGCCGGGGATGGCCCGGTTGCCGATTCTCCCGAGGCGTCCGAGCAGCACACGAACGACTCCTGCGGCCTCGTGTTCATCCGGAATCACAAGTCAAGTCTGCGCCCGATGGAGAGCTTCGCGAACCGGAGCGCTACGATCGTGGCCGCAAGGCCGCAAAGAAAATGCGAAAAACCACTTGCACGAGGCGGCGGGACCGGCATTGTCGCCCCTCCTTCTTGGCAGGGCTGGGTCAGTTCTGCTCACAGGATTTATCGGGAAGCGCTCCGGAAAAGAAGCGCGTGCTGAGCGATCGCCGTCTCCGGAGAGGGGCGGTGCGAATGCGGTTCCCGGTAGGTGTTGCAAGAGGGGAGAGAATCGAGGGAAGACCGCCCGATCCGATTTCGGAACCGCCTCCGGTGCCGCATTTCCCGTTTCCATTTGTTTATCCGTCCGCCAGTCCGTCCGTCATGCCAACCATCCAACAGCTTGTCCGCAAAGGCCGCACGCCGGCCCGCGTGAAATCGAAGTCTCCGGCGATGGAGAACTGTCCGGCGCGCCGTGGGGTGTGCCTGCAGGTGATGACGCGCACGCCGAAGAAGCCGAACTCCGCGCTTCGGAAGGTGTGCAAGGTGCGCCTGACCAACGGGTACGAGGTGATCGCCTACATCGGCGGCGAAGGCCACAACCTCCAGGAGCACTCGATCGTCCTGGTGCGCGGCGGCCGCGTCAAAGACTTGCCGGGTGTCCGCTACCACGTCGTGCGCGGCGCCCTTGACTGCCTGGGCGTGGACAAACGCCGCGTCAGCCGGTCGAAATACGGCGCCAAGCGACCGAAACCCGGCGCCGCCGCCGCTCCGGCCAAGGGGAAGAAATAATCGACCGCCAGCCGACCTCATCACGAGCCACCCACACTTTCACCCGCTTCCGCCATGGCCCGCCGCAAACGCGTTTATCACAAGCCCGACAGTCGCGATCCCCGATACGATTCGCCGCTGGTCGCCCGTTTCATCGCCAAGATGATGTCGGACGGCAAAAAATCGGTCGCCGAGCGCATCGTGTACGCCGCGATCGACAAGGTGAACGAGAGTTCCAGTTCGGTCGACCCGCTCGAGATCTTCAACCGTGCCGTGGAAAACGCGAAGCCGCGCCTGGAAGTGAAATCGCGGCGCGTCGGCGGCGCGACGTACCAGGTGCCGCTCGAATTGTCCCCCGACCGCTCCGAATCACTGGCCATGCGATGGCTGATCACGTACGCGCGCAACCGCAAGGGGACGCCGATGTGGTCCGCGCTCGCCAACGAAATCCGCGACGCCGCCTCCGGCCAGGGGAGCGCGATCCGCAAGCGCGACGACGTGCATAAAATGGCGCAGGCGAACCGGGCCTTCGCGCATTTCCGCTGGTAACCCGCCCCTTTTATCCCGGCTCCACAGATTTCATCCGTTTTTTCCCTTCAATGTCGGCCAACCCCAACAGTCCAGACCGCCAGTTTCCGCTCGAACGGACGCGCAACATCGGCATCGCCGCGCACATCGACGCGGGCAAAACGACTTTGACCGAGCGTATCCTCTTTTACACCGGCATGGTCCACCGCATCGGCGAAGTCCATGACGGCGCCGCCACCACGGACTGGATGGAACAGGAAAAGGAGCGCGGCATCACCATCACGTCCGCCGCCGTCACCACCAAGTGGAAGCAGCTCAAGAACGAGGGCGTCTACAAGGCGTACGAGTCCGTCGAGCAGCGCATCAATATCATCGACACACCCGGCCACGTCGACTTCACGGCCGAGGTCGAGCGCTCGCTTCGTGTGCTCGACGGCGCCGTCGCCGTGTTCTGCGGGGTGGCGGGCGTCCAGCCCCAGTCGGAAACCGTCTGGCGCCAGGCGAACAAGTACGGAGTCCCGCGCATCGCGTTCGTCAATAAAATGGACCGCACCGGCGCGAACTTTAACAACGTCGTCGACGACATCCGCAACAAGCTGGGCGCCAACGGCTGGCCGATCCTCATCCCCATCGGCGCCGAAGACAAGCTCAAGGGCCAGATCGACGTCGTCAACAAGAAGGCGATCGTTTATTCGGACAACGACAAGTTCGGCTCGACCTACGAGGTCATCGACCTCACGCCCGAGCAGCAGGCGATCGCCGACGAGGCGTATGACGGCCTGGTCGCCGCGCTGTGCGACGTGGACGACACTATCGGCACGCTCTTTCTCGAGGAAAAACCGATCTCGATCCCGGACGTGAAAGCCGCCCTGCGCCGCGCGACCATCGCCAACCGGATCGTCCCGATCGTCGGCGGCTCCGCCTTCAAAAACAAAGGCGTGCAATACCTGCTCGACGCCGTGGTCGATTACCTGCCCAGCCCGCTCGACATCCCGGCCGCCAAGGGAGTCAGCGCGATCAACCCGGAAGAATCCCTCGAGGTCCCGGTCAGCGACAACGACACGTTCGTCGGCCTCGCTTTCAAGCTGTGGTCGGACAAATTCGGGCGCCTCACATTTTTCCGCATTTATTCCGGCACGCTGTCCAAGGGCGACACGGTTTACAATCCGCGCACACGCAAGACCGACCGCATCGGCCGCCTCATCCAGATCCAGGCGAATGTCCACACCGACATCGAGACCTGCTACGCCGGTGACATCGCCGCCATCGTCGGCCTCAAGAACGTGACGACCGGGGACACGCTGACCGCGGAGGACAACGAGCTGCTCCTCGAGCCGCCGTCGTTCCCCGACCCGGTCATCAGCATGGCGATCGAGCCGAGAACGAAGGTCGACCAGGAAAAGATGTCCAACGCCCTGCAGCGGCTCTCCGAGGAAGATCCCACGTTCCGCGTCTACACCGACGAGGAAACCGGCCAGACCATCATTGCCGGCATGGGCGAACTTCACCTCGAAATCCTGCGCGACCGCATGCAGCGCGAGCACAGGGTGGACACCGACGCCGGCAAGCCGCAGATCGCTTACCGCGAAACCATCACCCAGAACGCGGAAGGCGAAGGCAAGCTCGTCAAACAAACCGGCGGCCGCGGCCAATACGGCCACGTCGTGCTCCGCGTCTCCACCGTCGAGAAAGGCAAGGGATTCACCGTCGAAAGCAAGGTGGTCGGCGGCACGATCCCGAAAGAATTCATCGCGCCCGCCATGGCCGGCGTTCGCGAGGCCACCCAGAACGGCGTCATCGCGGGTTACCCGGTCGTCGACCTGCACGTCGAAATCTACGACGGCAGTTACCACGACGTCGACTCGAACGAAAACGCCTTCAAGATGGCCGGCATCTTCGCGCTCAAGGACGCCCTGAGAAAAGCCAGGTGCATCCTGCTCGAGCCGATCATGGCCGTCGAGGCGGTCACACCCGAGGCGAATCAAGGCGATATCATGGGCGACCTGAACCGCCGCCGCGGCCGCATCAGCGGCATCGACAACAAAAACGGCCTCGCCATCATCAAGGCCGAGGTGCCGCTGGCGGAAATGTTCGGTTACTCGACCGCCATCCGCACGCTCTCCTCGGGCCGCGCCTCGTACACCATGGAGCCAAGCAAATTCGAGGAAGTCCCACGCAACATCGTCGACCAGATCGTCGAGTCCCGCGGCGGCAAACTCAAGGACAAGGAGTAATCCACACACCGCCACCGCCGCTCACGCCGCCCACCGCCACACACTTTCAATCATGGAATCGCAACGCATACGCATCCGGCTTCGTGCCTTCGACTGCCGCGTTCTCGACAAGTCCGTTGTCGAGATCGTCGACACCGCCAAGCGCACCGGAGCGCTGGTGGCCGGCCCCATTCCGCTGCCGACGCGCATCGAAAAATTCACCGTCAACCGCTCGCCTCACGTCGACAAAAAATCGATGGACCAGTTCGAGCTGCGCACGCACAAGCGGCTGCTGGACATCGTGAACCCGACCATGAACACGGTGGACGAGCTGAAGAAGCTCAACCTCCCCGCCGGCGTGGACATCACGATCAAGATCTGACCATTTCCGCAATTTCGCACCCAACCACCACACCCACCCACACTAGAGGACGCCAATCATGAGCCTGGGATTGCTTGGAAAAAAAATCGGGATGACCCGCATTTACACCGAGAAGGGTGAGGCCGTCGCCGTCACCGTGGTCGATGTCAGCGAGAACGACGTGCTGCAGGTCAAGGAGGCCGCCGGCACGGACGGATACTCGGCCGTGCAGGTCGGATTTCGCAACGGCAAGGCAAAGCACCTGACCAAACAGGAGCAGGGCCATTGCAACAAGCACGGCGCGCCGCTCAAACGGCACGTGCGCGAGTTCCGGCTGGCCGAAGGCGCCGAGGCGCCCGCCTCCGGGACGGCGCTGACCGCCGACGTGTTCCAGAAAGGACAGTTCGTCGACGTGATCGGCGTGACCAAGGGCCGCGGGTTTCAAGGCGTCGTCAAACGCCACGGGTTCGCCGGCCAGCCGGCCTCGCACGGCTCGATGATGCACCGCCGGCCCGGCTCGATCGGCTGCCGCCTCACGCCGGGCCGCGTCTGGAAAAACCAGCGCATGCCGGGCCACATGGGCCAGGTGCGCCGCACCACCCAGAACCTCCAGATCGTCGAAACACGCACCGATGACAACGTGATCCTCATCCGCGGCAGCTTCCCCGGCGCCAAGGGAGATCTCGTCGTCATCCGTCCCGCGAAAAAGAAACCGGCGCCCGCCGCCCCGGCGCCTGCCGCCTGATCCTGAACCTCCCGCCCATCCTTCACCACACCGGACACCCCGATGGCCACCGTTCTCACACTCGACGCCGCGCGCTCGGCCCAACTGACCGTCCTCGACAAGCCGAAAAAGGCGTCGCAGGCCGTGCACGACACCGTGACCGCGATGCGCGCCAACCGCCGCTCCGGCACCGCGAACACCAAGACGCGCAGCGAACTCAAGAGGCCCGACAAAAAACCGTGGCGCCAGAAAGGCACCGGCCGCGCCCGCGCCGGCACGCCAAACAGCCCGATCTGGTGCGGCGGCGCTGTCGCTTTCGGCCCGAAACCGCGCGACTACTCGAAAAAAGTGAACCAGAAGGTCCGGAAACTGGCGCTGCGAGCGGTGCTCAGTTCGCGCATCCAGGCCGGCGACGTGCTGCAGGTGTCGGATTTCACGGTCGAGGACGGCAAGACGAAGAGTTTCGTGAAGCTGCTGCAATCGACCACCGATGCCCGCAAGGTGCTCATCATCGCCGGGCAGTTCGACGAAAAGACATACCTCGCGGCCCGCAACCACGGCGGCGCGCAGTTGGTCACCGCCCGCGACGTGAACGTCGAGCAGCTCGTCAATTACTCGAAAATCATTCTCACCGGTGACGCGCTGCCGGTGCTCGCCCAACGGACCGCCGCCGCTTAAGCCATGCAAAACCTTTCCCACGTCATCAAAACCATCCGGCTCAGTGAGAAGGCGACCCTGCTCACCGAGAAACACAACGCTTACGTCTTCGAGGTTCATCCGAAGTCGACGAAGCTGGAGATCGCTCAGGCCGTGCGCGCCGCCTTCGGCAAGAAGGTCGTTTCCGTGAACACGGCCAACTACGCCGGCAAGGCGAAGCGCAAACGCACACCGCAGGCCGGCCGCACCGCCGCCTGGAAAAAGGCGATCGTCACGCTCGCCCCGGGAGAAAAGATCGATCTCGCCTAAGCCCTCATCCGCCCGCACCCGAAAGGAGACACCGCCATGGCCCTTAAAACATTCCGCCCACTGACACCGGCCAGCCGCTTCAAGGCGCTTCCGACATTCGAGGAAGTCACGAAGCGGAAGCCGGAGAAGTCCCTCGTCTACACGCTCAAGAAAAGCGGTGGCCGCAACCATTCCGGCCGCATCACCTGCCGCCATATCGGCGGCGGCCACAAACGGAAGTACCGCATGGTCGATTTCAAACGCGCGCGCACCGACGCCGCGAAGGTGATCGCCGTCGAGTACGATCCCAACCGCTCGGCGCGCATCGCGCTCATCCAGTACGGCGACGGCGCCAGAAGTTACATCCTCGCCCCGGCCGGGCTGGCCGTCGGCGCCACCGTGCAGGCCGGCCCGAAGGCGGCGCCGGAAGTCGGCAACGCACTGCCGCTCAGCCATATCCCGCTCGGCCATCAGGTCCACAACATCGAGCTTGAACCGGGCCGCGGCGGCAAAATCGCCCGCGCCGCCGGCCAGGCCGCCATCCTCAGCAACCGCGAAGGCGACTACGCCTTGCTGAAAATGCCGTCGGGCGAAATCCGCCGGCTGCACGCCCGCTGCCTCGCCACCATCGGCCAGGTCGGCAACGTCGACCACATGAACGTCAGCTCCGGCAAAGCCGGCCGGTCGCGCTGGCTCGGCGTCCGGCCGACCGTGCGTGGCATGTGCATGAACCCGGTCGACCACCCGAACGGCGGCGGCGAGGGCAAATCGAAGTCCGGTGGCGGCCGCCAGCACCTGAAGAGCCCGTGGGGGCACGCCAAGGGCCAGAAAACACGCAACCCGAAGAAGGCAAGCAACAAGCTGATCGTTCAGCGCCGCAGGAAATAACCCACCTCTCACCGACACCCGCATCACCCCATGGGACGCTCACTCAAGAAAGGTCCGTTTGTTCAGCAGAAATTGCTGCTCAAGATCGACAAGCTGAACTCGGCCGGCCAGAAAAAGCCGATCAAGACGTGGTCGCGCGCCAGCATGGTGACGCCGGACTTTGTCGGCCACACCTTCATGGTGCACAACGGCAAGGACTTCGCCACCGTCTACGTCACCGAAAACATGGTCGGCCACAGGCTCGGCGAATTCAGCCCGACCCGGAAATTCATCAGCCACGGCAACCACACCGCCAAGGCCACCAAGTAAGTTCAATCGATCCGCCCGCCCGTCTGTCACGCGCCATGTCCGGCCATCCCACAGCCTCCGCCCGCCTTCTTCTGCCAGCCCTGCTGGCGGCCGCGGTGGTCTGTGCGCCGGCTGCGCCCGCCCAGGATGCCTCGCTGGAAGCCGCCGAGGCGCGCACCGCGCTCAAGGCCGCCCTCACCCAGATCCAGGATCTGCAGGACCGCCTGGCCGCGGAAAAAAGCGCCAACAATGCCATGGCCGTCAAGGTCGGCATCCTCAGCTCCGAGGCCGGCGCCGCCCGCGAGGAACTCGCCGAGATCAAACACCGCGCCGAGGCGACCGGCCCGGCCCAGGACACCCGCGGGCTGGAGCGCCGCGTGCTCGATGCCCTGAACGATCTCCGCCTGACCCGCGAGGCGCGGAATGAGGCGGAACACCGCCTTCACCAGCTCGCCGAGTCGGTCCAGGCGTATCTCGCCGCCGATGCCGCCACCGCGCCCACGTTGCGCGCCGGCCTCGAACAGGCACTGGCCGCCGCCGTCGCGCCGCCGCCGGAGACCGACCCGAATCCTTCGCCCGCGCGCATCGAGTCCAGCCGCGTGGTCAGCGTCAAGCCGGACCAGCGGCTGCTCATCGTGAATGCCGGCGCCCTCGCCGGCATGAAACCCGGCACGCCGCTGCGCATTTATCGCAACGACCGCCCGCTCGCCTCCGCCGTTGTCGTCGAGGTGCGCCCGGCCATCAGCGGAAGCCTCGTCACCCAGCTTGAGGGCGAGGAGTTTCCCCGCGTCGGGGACACACTGCGTCTCTTGTCCGAAAACCGGTAACCCGCCCGCTTTTTTCCACCCGTTCGAACCCGCATCACCATGGAAGTCAGAGCCATCGCCCGTCAACAGCGCATCTCGCCCCTCAAGGCGCGGGAGGTCGCCCGCGAAATCCAAGGTCTCTCCGCCTCGCGGGCGCTGGATCTGCTCAATTTCGTGCCGAAAAAAGCAGCCACCATGATCGGCAAGACGCTCAAGAGCGCCATCGCCAACGCCGAGCACAACAACGGCCTGGAACCGAACAGCCTCGTCGTCAAAAGCGCCATCGTCACCGAAGCGCGCCACCTTTCCCGAATCACCCAGCGCGCCAAAGGATCCGCCTCGCCGATCAAGCGCCGCAGCAGCCACATCACCATCGTCCTCAGCGACGAAATCCTCCCGCCAGCACCGAAAACCAAAACCGGCATCAGAAACCCCGCCCATCGCCGCCAAGCCGCCAAGGCCGCCAAGCCTGCCGAAACAGCAGGATCATCCGAACCCGCCGGATCCGCCGAGTCACCCGAATAACCCCCAACGCACCTCTTTTTTACCATGGGCCAAAAAGTCAATCCGATCGGCTACCGCCTCGCCGTCACCAAAGACTGGCGCTCGAAGTGGTTCGCGACCAGGCAGGAGTTCGCGGACAACCTGTACAGCGACCACCGCATCCGCGCGTACCTCAAGAAACAGCTCTCGTTCGCCGCCGTCTCGAAAATCCTCATCGAGCGCGCCTGGAACAGCGTGCGCGTCACGCTCTTCACCGCGCGGCCGGGCCTCGTCATCGGCAAACGCGGATCCGAAATCGAGCGCTTCAATACCGACATCTCGGCCCTCTGCGGCGGCAAACAGGTCAAGATCGACATTTACGAAATCAAGCAACCCGAGCTTGACGCGCAGCTTATCTCGGAGAACATCGCCCTCCAGTTGGAGCGGCGGATCGCCTTCCGGCGGGCGATGAAGCGCGCGGTGCAGACCGCGATGGATTTTGGGGCCGAAGGCATCCGGGTTCGTTGTGCCGGCCGTCTGGGCGGCGCCGATATCGCCCGGGCGGAGCAGTACCGCGAAGGCAAGGTGCCGCTCCAAACCCTCCGCACCAACATCGACTACGGCTTCTCCGAAGCCCGCACCGTCTACGGCATCATCGGCGTCAAATGCTGGCTCACCAAGCGCGACGAAGAAGAGGCCGGCACGGTCCAGAAGCGCGAAACCCGCGAGTCCCGCCCCCGTCCCAACCGCGACGCCGCCGAAGCCCGCCCCTGATCCCACCCTCCATCCACCCGCACCCGATTCCGGCATATGGCATTGATCCCCAGCAGAACCAAGTTTCGCAAATCCCATCGCGGCAGCCGCGCCGGCAACGCCTCGCGTGGCACCACCGTCGCGTTCGGCGAGTACGGCCTCCAGTCGCTCGGCCGTGGTTGGGTGACCAGCCAGCAGATCGAAGCCTGCCGCGTGGCCATCAACCGCGCCCTCAAACGCAAGGGCAAGGTGTGGATCCGCATTTTCCCGCACAAGCCGATCACCAAGCGCCCGCCCGAAACCCGCATGGGCAAAGGCAAGGGCGCGCCGGAATTCTGGGTCGCCGTGGTGCGCCCCGGTCTCGTCCTCTTCGAAGTCGGCGGCGCCTCCGAGTCGATCGCCAAGGAGGCATTCCGGCTGGCCTCGGCCAAGCTCGGCCTGCGCTGCCGGTTCCTCGCTCGCGACGCCCATTGATCCCGCCCCGCCACCACTGCCCGCACCCCGCCACTCACCGAGATGAAAACCAAGGAATTCAAGGATCTGTCCACCGAAGAGCTGGCACGGCGCGAGGCCGAATTGCGCCAGGAACTCATGAACCTGCGCATCCAGAAGGCCAGCGGCCAGCTCGAAAACACCGCGCGCATCACCCTCGTCCGCAAGTCCATCGCCCGTCTCCAGACGCTTTCCCGCCAGCGCCGCCTGGCGCCCGCCGCCCGCTGACGCTTTTCCACGACCCGTTTCGCCCCATTCCGCCAATCCACCATGAGTGATTCCGACAGCGCCCCCGCCGCCGAGACCGCCGCCGCCCAGGCCGACGGCGCCACCGCCCCTGCCCGCGGGCTCCGCAAAACCCGCGTCGGCCAGGTCGTGTCCGCGAAAATGAACAAGACGATCGTCGTCGAAGTCGTCCGCCGCGTCCCGCACCCGCAGTTCAAGAAAATCATCAAACGCACCACCAGGTTCTACGCCCACGACGAAAAGGGCGAGGCCAAGGAAGGCCAGCGGGTCCGCATCATGGAAACCCGCCCGCTCAGCAAACTCAAGCGCTGGCGCCTCATCGAAGTCCTCGCCCACTGAAACCGAGCTACCAAACCCGATCAGACGGATCAGACAGATCAGACAGACAGCACCTGGCCGGCCCCATGCCGGCATCCCCACTTTCACCCTGCTTAGGAGGAACCACTCATGATTCAAATGCGCAGCCGCCTTGTGGTGGCCGACAACACCGGAGCCAAGATGGCCAAGATGATTGGCGTCATCGGCAAACCGACGCGCTTCGCCCACGTCGGCGACGTGATCACCTGCAACGTGCGCGAAGCCTCGCCCACCGGCAGCGTGAAAAAAGGCGATGTCGTCACGGCCGTGGTCGTGCGCACCCGCCAGCCGGTGCGGCGCGCGGACGGATCCTATCTTCGCTTCGACCACAACGCCGTCGTCATCATCGAGAAAAAAGACCAGAACCCGAAGGGCACGCGCATCTTCGGCCCGGTCGCGCGCGAACTGCGCGAAAAGAACTTCATGAAGATCGTCTCACTCGCACCGGAGGTCCTCTAAAGCCATGAGCCGCATCAAAACACATGTCCGCAAGGGCGACCTCGTCGAGGTCGTCGCCGGCGCCCAGCTCTACGAATACGAAGAACAAAAGCACGGCGACCACCTGCACGTCATCAAATCGAAGCGCTCGCCCGAGGATTGCCGCGGCCGCGTGCTCGCCGTCTTCCCGTCCAAAAACCAGGTCATCGTCGAAGGGCTGCGCATGATCAAGAAGCACCAGCGCAAGACGCCGCAGTTCCCCGATGGCGGCATCATCGAACGCGAAGGCCCGATCCACATTTCCAACGTCCGTCTCGTCGACAAGGCGGCCAAATCGGCCGTCAAGGGAAAGAAGTAGCAACCGCCGTCCGCCATGGTCCCCGTACCCGCACTGAAAAAACATTATCAGGAGATCGCCGCTCCCGCCCTGCGCGAGAAGCTCGGCCTCAAGAACGTCCACCAGATCCCCCGGATCGAGAAGGTGGTCATCAACTGCTCCGTGGGCAGGGAGGCCGATCGCAAGGTGGCCGTCGAGGACGCCGCTGCCGACATCGCCAGGATCACCGGCCAGAAGCCGGTCATCACCAAGGCCAAACTCGCCATCTCGAACTTCAAACTGCGCGCCGGAGAGCCGGTCGGCGTCAAGGTCACCCTGCGCGGGCGCCTGATGTACGAATTCCTCGAACGCCTCATCAAGCTGGCCATCCCGGTCATCCGCGACTTCCGCGGCGTGGCGACGCGCGCTTTCGACGGCCGCGGCAACTACACGCTCGGCATCAAGGACCACACCATCTTCCCGGAGATCGAGCTGGACAAGATCAAGCGCAACCTCGGGTTCGACATCTGCATCGTCACCACCGCGCGCAACGACAACGAAGCCCGAGAACTGCTCCGCGCGCTGGGCATGCCGTTCCGCCGCAACCCGAACGAAGGCCAGCCATCCGCCCAGTCCCAGCAGGCCGCCTGAGCCCGCGCCCACACTTTTTATCGTCATGGCCACACTGACCGACCCCATCGCCGATTTCCTCGCCCGCCTGAAGAATTCCGTGCGCGCCCGCCAGGAAAAATTCGAGGCGCCCTACTCCCGCATCAAGGCGGACATCGCCCGCATTCTCCAGGAAGAGGGATTCATCTGGAATTACGAGGTCGCGGCCGTCGATGGCCGCCAGCGCCTCGTCGTCACCAACCGGTTCGAGGGCAAGACGCCGGCCCTGACCGACCTGCGCCGCGTCAGCAAGCCGGGCCGCCGCCGGTACATCGGCGCCCGGGACGTGCCGAAAGTTATCAAAGGATTCGGCATCGCCATTTTGTCCACACCCAAGGGCATTCTTTCCGGAGCCAAAGCCCGCCGCGCCAATGTCGGCGGCGAGTATCTGGCCGAGGTCTGGTAACCCGCCGCCGCCACATCCGATCACATCATGTCACGAGTTGGAAACAAAGCCATCGTCCTGCCGTCCAAAGTCACCGTGAAAACGGGCGACGCCGGCCAGGTGACCGTCGAAGGACCCAAGGGCAAGCTCGAATGGACCGTGCCCACCGGCGTCACCGTCGAGGTGCGGTCCGGTGACCTGGCGGTGCGCCGCAGCGCCGACGACCGCCGGGCGCGGGCGATGCATGGCACGGCACGCGCGATTCTCAACAACCTCGTGCGCGGTGTGAGCGAAGGCTTTGCCAAAGACCTGGAGATTCAAGGCACCGGCTTCCGCGCCGCCGTCAAAGGGACGAACCTCGACCTGAGCGTCGGCAAGAGCCATCCGGTCGTTCACCCGATACCGCCGACGCTCAAAGTCACGGTGTCCGAAAACACGAAAATCCGGGTCGAGGGGATCGACCGGCAGTTGGTCGGGCAGTTTGCGGCCGACGTGCGCGCGTACTACCCGCCGGAGCCGTACAAGGGCAAGGGAATCCGGTACGCGGGCGAGCATGTTCGCCGCAAGGCCGGCAAGAGCGTTCAATAACCCATTTACCACGAGCAGACCATGTCACAGTATATCCGCAAGACCGCCCGCCGTGTGGTGCATCGCCGTGTCCGGAAAAAGGTTTCCGGCACCACGGAGCGCCCGCGCCTGGCCGTCCATTTTTCGGGCCAGCATGTGTATGCCCAGGTGATCGATGACACCAAGGGCATCACGCTGGCGGCGGCCTCGACCATGGAGAAAGACAGCGGCCTCAAAGGGGCGAATGTGGCCTCGGCGTCCAGGATCGGCGAGTTGATCGCCGAGCGGGCGAAGGCCCGGAATGTGGACGCGGTGGTGTTTGACCGCGGCGGGTTCACGTTCCATGGAAAGGTGAAGGCGCTGGCAGAGGCGGCGCGCACCGGAGGTCTGAAGTTTTAGCCCGAGTCCGACACACCCTCGATCCCTATATCCATTTTGAGAATGAGAAATCAACGGAACACCCGCGAACCGGAGCGCAACGCCGACCAGGGCGATGGGCCGCAGTTTTCGGACAAGGTCGTCTTCATCAACCGCTGTGCGAAAGTGGTGAAGGGCGGCCGCCGCTTCAGCTTCAGCGCGCTCGTGGTCTCCGGAGACCGTTCGGGCCGCGTCGGCTTCGGCTTCGGCAAGGCGAACGAGGTGTCCGACGCGATCAAGAAGGCGACCGAGGCCGCGAAGAAAGAATTGCAATCGGTGGCCCTCCGCGAACACACGATCCCGCATGAGACGTACGGCGAATTCGGCGGCGGAAAGGTGCTGCTCAAACCCGCCAGCGCCGGCACCGGCATCATCGCCGGCGGCGGCGTGCGCGCTGTGCTGGAAGCCGCGGGCGTGAAAGATGTGCTCGCCAAGAGCCTCGGATCCAAAAACCACGCGAACGTCGTCAAAGCCACCCTTGCCGCCCTGGTCAAGCTCCGTCATCGCGACGTGATCTACAAGGCGCGCGGCAAGCGACTGCCCGAACAGCAGGCGCTCTAGCCGGCGCCCGCTTTCCCGCCGGGCCTCTCCGCGCCACCCGCCGGGTTCCTCCTCCGCCATCGACTCCCGCAATTTCTTTTCCCTCCCCGATCCACCATCACCGATTCATCGTTATGAGACTCCATGAACTGGCGCCCCGCCCCGGGGCCAAACACCGCCGGAAACGCCTCGGCTGTGGCGAGAGTTCCGGGCACGGCAAGACCTCGGGCCGCGGCCACAAGGGACAGAAGGCGCGCGCCGGCGCGGCCATCCGGCTCGGGTTCGAAGGCGGCCAGATGCCGCTGTACCGCCGCGTTCCGGGCAAGGGGTTCAACAACGCGCGCTTCGCCACCAACCATGCCATCGTGAACGTCGCCACGCTGGAGGAACGGTTCGAGGCCGGCGCCGAGATCGACGAGCTTGCCCTGCGTGAAGCCGGCGTCCTGCGCGGCCGCTGGGATGGCGTGAAGATTCTCGGCCAGGGTGATCTCACCAAGTCATTCAAGGTTTCCGTGGCCGCGGTGAGCGCCTCGGCCCGTGAGAAAATCGAAAAGGCCGGTGGATCGGTGACCGTAACCACCGCCGCCTGAGCGGTCCGCCGCGCCCCTTGGGTGAACCAGTCCCCCGTGACTCCATGATTTCGGCCTTCGCCAATTCCTTCAAGATTCCCGACCTCCGCAAGCGCATCTTCTTCACGCTGATGATGCTGGTGGTCGTCCAGATCGGGACGCACATTCCGCTTCCGGGGATCGATCCGGTGGTCGTGCACGAGTGGGTCGAGTTCAGCAAGGAGCAGGCAGCCAAGGGCGGGGGAGGCGCGGCCGCATTCGCGCAACTGCTCAACGTCTTCAGCGGCGGCGGCCTCACGAAGTGCGCCGTCTTCGCGCTCGGCATCATGCCGTACATCAGCGCCAGCATCATGATGCAGTTGATGACGGCGGTCGTTCCGCGTCTCAGCAAACTGGCCAAGGAGGAGGGTGGCCGCCAGAAAATCACCCAGATTACCCGGTACCTCGCCATCGCGCTCTGCCTGGTCCAGGGCTGGATGATGATCAGCGGGCTGCTCAATCCGGCCCAGAACCCGCTGCTGCCGCAGCTCGACGAATTCCTCCGGCAGACGCGGCATGTGCTCATCCCGCATCCCGGCCTGCAATTCCACATTATCGCCGTGCTCACCATGACCGCGGGATCGATGCTCCTCATGTGGATGGGCGACCAGATCACCGAGCGCGGCGTGGGCAACGGCATGTCCCTCATCATTTCCGCCAACATCCTCACCGCCCTGCCCGGCGCCCTGGTCCAGGTCTGGAAAACATACATCACCGGCGATCAGGACACCGCGCTCAAGGCGCTCGGCCTCGTCCTCCTGCTCGCCCTGCTCCTCGCCGTCATCGCAGGTGTGGTCGCCATCACTCAGGCCGCCCGCCGCGTCAGCATCCAGTACGCCAAACGCCAGATGGGCCGCAAGGTGGTCGGCGGCCAGTCGACGTATCTGCCGCTCAAAATCAATTATTCGGGCGTCATGCCGATCATTTTCGCGCAGGCGATCATCATTTTCCCGACGTGGATCCTGTCGTCCATCGCGCAGGGCAAAACGTGGGGCGCGAACCTCCAGAACATCTTCTCCACCACGAGCGTCTGGTATTACGTGCTCGACGCACTGCTCATCTTCTTCTTCAGCTACTTCTGGGTGGCCACGATGTTCCAGCCGACCCAGATCGCCGAAGACCTGAAGAAAAACGGCGGCTACATCCCCGGCGTCCGCCCGGGCAAACCGACCGCCGATTTCCTCGACTACACGATGAGCCGCCTCACGTTCGCGGGCGCCATCTTCCTGGTCGTCATCGCGCTGCTCCCGACGCTCATCGCCAACTGGGCAAAAGTCCCCTACACCGTCTCCCAGTTCTTCGGCGGCACCAGCCTGCTCATCCTTGTCGGCGTGCTGCTCGACATGATGCGCCAGATCGAAACCCACCTGATCAAGAAGCACTACGACGGCTTCCTCCGCAAAGGACGGATCCGCGGACGCTTCGAACGGCAGGCGACCGGTGGCGGCGGTCTGGCGGGCGCGAATCTCACGTGGCTGATGGTGATTTGTGCGGTCATGGTCATCGCGGCCGCCGTCTTCGCCTTCAGCGGCCTGAAATAAGCTGTACCCGCGTGCTCCGGTCCCGGTGCTGCCGGCCGGCGAGCGCACCGATTCGCTGTGATTCATTTGCGTCAGGGAAGAGAACTCGATGCGATGCGGCGCGCCGGCCGCACCGCTGCCGAAGTGCTGCGCCTGACCGCCGCCGAAATCAAGCCGGGCCGATCGACCGCCGAGATCGACCGCTTCGCCGCCGATCTGATCCGCGAACGGGGATGCACGAGCGCCTTCCTCGGGTACCGCAAATTCCCCGGCAACATCTGCATTTCGCTCAACGACGAGGTCGTGCACGGCATCGGGCGCGCCTCGCGCCTCATCCGCGACGGTGACATCGTCAAGATCGACGTCGGCATTTACCAGGACGGCTGGGTCGGCGACAACGCCGTCACCGTGCCGGTCGGCGAGGTCAGCCCGCCAACGTGGACCCTGCTCCAGTCGACCGAAGACGCGCTGGACGCCGCCATCGCGCTCGCCCGCCACAACGGCAGCCTGCGCGACCTCTGCGGCGCGGTGGAAAAACTCGTCACCCGCCGAGGCTTCTCCGTCGTCCGGCAGTTCGTCGGGCACGGCGTCGGCCGCCGTCTCCACGAGGAGCCGCAGGTTCCGAACTGGGCCGACCCGTCCATCCGCACCAAGCTCAAGGCCGGCATGATCCTCGCGATCGAACCGATGATCAACGCCGGACGCGGCCAGACGCGCACGCTGGCCGACAACTGGACTGCCGTCACCGTGGATGGCAAACCGAGCGCGCACTTCGAGCACACTGTGCTCATCACCCACGGCGATCCGGAAATCCTCACGCCGCGCGCCCGCCTCACCGCGTCCGCGCCCGCACAGGCCGTCGCCGCCACCTCGCAGGATCCCGTGCCGCAAGGCGTTTTCGCCGTCTGAGGCGCCCGCCATTCCCCGCTTGGCCGCCGCCGGAATGATCGCCATACTGCCACCCGTGACCGTGGCCAATCAAATCACCCTGGCGCGCATCCTCCTCATCCCGGTCTTCGTTGCCTTCGCGCTTTATTACGGCCGGAGCTGCGCCCACGGCGCGCCGGTCGACGCCTGGCGCTGGGCCGCCGCCGGCACGTTCGTCCTGGCCGCCGCGACCGACGGCATCGACGGCTGGGTCGCCCGCCGCTTCAACCAGCGCAGCCGCCTCGGCAGCATCCTCGATCCGATCGCCGACAAAGGTCTGCTCCTCACCGCGCTCGTCACGCTCACGTTCTCCCAGTGGCCGGAAAAATTTCCGCTCTGGTTCCTCATCCTCGTCATCGCCCGCGACGCGCTCGCCATCGGCGGCGCCCTGCTCCTCGGCCAGATGGCCGGCCTCCGCGAACTCACCCCGCACTGGACCGGCAAAGTGGCCACCGTCGCCCAGATGACCGCCGTCGGCTCGCTCATGCTGCAATTCCCCCAACCCTGGACGCACGGCGCCATCTGGCTCGCCGCCGCCTTCACCCTCGCCTCCGGCATCGTCTATCTCACCGTCTGCCTGCGCATGCTCGCCCACGTCGAGTAAGCCACAAGAGCGCGACCAAGACCACGGAGTACGCGGATCGTTGAGGGGCTGTGGAGCGGAGGATTTCGACAAACTGCTTCACCAGCGGCTGGCTGAAGATCTAGGGCAGCCCGAGCACCTCGGCGCAGTGGGCGGTGCGAACGCGGTGGCGGCAAGCATGAGCGGCGTGGCGGTCGTCGTCCAGATGGCCCGGCACGATGCGGGAGAGGCGGGCCCGGCTGTCGCTGTCGCGCAGGAGGTGCGGGAAGCATTTTTCGATGACCTCGAGGGCGATGGCCACGCAGACCGAGGCGCCGGGCGAGGCGCCGAGCAGGCTGCATAGCGAGCGATCGGCGGTGGTGATGACTTCGGTGCCGTAGTGAACGATGCCGGCTTTGCCGTCGGTTTTTTTGATCGCCTGGACGCGGATGCCGGCGACGCGCAGGGTCCAGTCCTCTTCGCGGGCCGCGGGATAAAACGTCCGCAGGAGACGCAAGCGGTTTTCCATCGTCTGCGTGCCCTGGTCGATGAGATAGCGGATGAGGTCCGGATTGCCGAGGCCGATGCGGACGAGGGCGCCGAGGTTGTGGGCGCGGATGGACCGCACCAGATCGAGCGGATTTCCGCTGCACTGGAGGAAACGGGTGGTCCACGCCGCGAAGGGTCCGAAGAGCAGGGATTTCCTGCCGTCGAGGACGCGTGTGTCCAGGTGAGGGACGGCCATGGTGGGCGCCTCCGGTTGCGGCTGGCCGTAGACTTTGGCCTGGTGGCGCGCGACGACATCCGGGTTCTCGCAAACGAGCCAGCGGCCTCCGATCGGGAACCCTCCGAGCCCGTGCGCCTCGGGCACGCCGGCTTTCTGGAGCAACAGCAGGCTGCCGCCGCCGGCGCCGATGAAGACGAAGCGGGCGGTGGTCTCGGTTGAGTCGGCCGCACCGGCCGCGGTGATGACGCAGCGCCAGCCGTCGGGGGTTTTCCGAAGGCCGGTGACGCGTGCTCCGGTGGCGACGTCGCATCCCGGCTGCCGGGCAAGCCAGGCGAAGAGCTGGCGCGCCAGCGAGCCGAAGTCGATATCGGTGCCGCCGGCGGCGCGCGTGGCGGCGACCGGGAATTGTTCGCGCTCCTCGACGAGCAGCGGCGCCCACGCGCCGATGGCCGCGGGGTCGGTGGTGAACTCCATGCCCTCGAAAAAATGGTGGGCGCGCAGCCCCTCGCTGCGGGCGCGCAGGAATCGGACGAAGTGGTCTCCGTGGACGAAGCTGATGTGGGGCGCCGGATGCAGGAAAGTGCGCGCGGGTCCGGTCAGGCCGTTTTCGACGGCGTGCGCCCAGAATTGTTTCGAGCGTTCGAATTGGGCGAAGATGTCGATCGCCTTTTCCACGCTGACCGTGCCATCCGCCGCCACCGCGGGGGTGTAGCTCAGCTCGCACAGCCCGGCGTGCCCGGTGCCGGCGTTATGCCAGCCGTGCGAACTCTCGGGCGCCAGCGAGTCCGCCGCCTCGAATACCTGGATGCGGAGGCGGGGATCCAGCAATTTGAGCAGCACCCCGAGATGCGCGGACATCACCCCGCCGCCAATGAGGGCAATGCCAGGCGATGCGGAATCGGAAAGCGCGGACACGGGTGAAGCGAAGCATTCCGCCGGGCATGCGCGCCGGCCAGCGGAAAAGTGATGGGGATGGGAGGATGGGGCCTATGGGCTCATGGGCTTATGGGCCGCATACGCCCCATGCCCCAAGAACCAAGAACCATGAACCAAGAACCAAGAACCAAGAACCGCGAGCCATGCCCCCCTCAGACCCGTCGCAGAAGCACGGAATCGGCCACGAACTCGCCGACGAGGACATCACTGATCGTGATGACTGGTTCGCCGGTCTTGAGCAGGCCGCGGCGGGTGAGGAGGGCGAGGGCGGTCTCGATGGTCGCGTGCGGGTCGTCTTTGCGGAAGTCGAGCACGAACGGATGCACGCCGCGCGTGAGGTGGAGAGAGCGGGCGACGTCGACATCCGGCGTGAAGGCGAAGATGGGCGCCGATCTCGGGCGCAGATGCGCGGTGTGCTCGGCCATGACGCCGCGTTTGGTGAAGACGAGGAGCCGTGCATCGTCCAGGGATCCGGCCAGCCCGACGGCGGCGCGGACGATTTTTTGTTTGTCGGTGCGCAGTTCGGCGCGATCGGCGGGGCAGGGTTCGTCGCGGCTGGCCAGTTCGGCGCGGCGGGCGATGCGGTCGAGGATTTCGACGCAGAGGACGGGGTATTTCCCCACGCTGGTCTCGCCGCTGAGCATGATGGCGTCGGCCATTTCGAAAACAGCGTTGGCGGCATCGGTCATCTCGGCGCGCGTCGGCACCGGCGCGGCGATCATGCTTTCGAGCATGTGCGTGGCTACGATCACTTTTCTGCCGAAACGCAGGCACTTGGCGACGATCTCGCGCTGGATGATCGGCAGCTCCTCGATGGGCACCTCGATCCCGAGATCGCCGCGCGCGACCATGATGGCGTCCGCCGCGGCGATGATGCTGTCGATGTTTTCGACCGCCGACTGGTCCTCGATCTTGGCGACGATGCGCGCCGGGCACGCTTTGGCGCGAAGCAGGCCGCGCAGCTCGTGCACATGCGCCGCATCCCGCACGAAACTCATCGCCACAAAGTCGAGGCCCAGCTCCGCGGCGAGATCGATGCAGCTCCGGTCGTGTTCGGTGAGCGCGGGCAGATTGACGCGTGTGCCGGGCAGGTTGATGTGGCGCCGGGACGCGAACCGCCCGCCGGCCAGCACGCGGCAAATGAGGCGCTCGTCATCTTTGCTCACCACCTGGAAATGCAGCACCCCGTTGTCGACAAGCACCGTGGCGCCGACGTGCAGGTCGCCGGCCAGCCCGGGGTAATTCGTGGTCGTGGAAATCGGGCGCGTCGGCGCGGCGCCGGGCTGCCGGATCTCCACTTCATCACCGGGCACGAGATCGACCGGCTCGGGCAGCTCGCCGGTGCGGATCGCCGGCCCCTGCAGATCCATGAGCAGGGCGACATCGGTGTCGAGCGCGCGGGCCGCCTCGCGCACCTGGGCGACATGGCGGCGGACGGTGTCGGGCGGCGCGTGGCTCATGTTCAGCCGGAAAACATTGGCGCCGGCCGCGATCAGCGCGCGCTGGATGTCCGGAGTGTCGGTGGCGGGACCGAGAGTCGCGATGATTTTGGTTTTGCGAAGCATGAGCAGCGGAAGCCGGAAGATGAACCGGGGCTCAAGGAATTCGAGGGAGATTGCGCCTCACTCCGCCATCCCTTTCGTCTCTCAGGTCCTTTTCGTCCTTCTGGTCCCTTACCTCCCTTTCCCTCAAAGCCGCCCCCGAGCCCCCTCGCGGAGCGTGTTGACCGCGCGGGTGGTTGGCCTGAGGTTGCGGCGCATGAACCCGGCCCCGGAGCACAGCGGCTTGCGCACGCGGTGGAGCCTCCTCCAGGGGCTTCATGGCGGCGGCGACGCGGAGCGGGCGGCGGCGATGAAGTGGTTCGCAGAGGCGTACTGGCCGGCCATTTACGCCTACATCCGCAAGTCCGGCCACAGCCCGGAGGACGCGTGTGACCTGACGCAGTCATTCTTCGAGCATGTGCTCAGCGAAAGCCTGGTGGACAAGGCCGACCGCGCCCGCGGACGGCTGCGCACCCTGGTCATGATCGCCCTGAAGCGTTTCCTTGTGGACGAGTACCGGCAGGCCACCGCACAGCGCCGCGGCGGCGGAGCTGTCATGCTTTCGCTCGACGTGGCGCAGGCCGAGGGCTGGTACGGCACGGAGCCGGTGGATACGCTGACGCCCGAGGCCCATTTCAATCGGCGCTGGCTCGCCTCGCTGCTGCGCCAGGCGATAGCCGCAGTGCGCGCCGATCACGCGCTGCGTGGCGTGTGCTCGACGTTCGAGAGGTTGCTGCCGATCGCGCTCTCACCGGGTGAGCGCCGCGAAAACGGCGCCGGACCGCTCAGCGGCGCGGACCGCGCGGCCGCCCACCGGCTGCGCCAGCAACTGCGCCAGCGCCTGCTCGGGCTCGTCTCCGAGCTGCTCGAGACGCCCACCGAGGAGGCCGCCCGCGCCGAACTCAGCTTTCTGCTCGGCGGCGGAGTCTGAGGACAGGCTATTCAGTCCGGAGCCTTGGGGGGCGGGTTTGGGGTGGCGGCGGCGGAAACGCCGAGCGGGCGGATGTCGAGCGACCGGATAAGCGGCCAGACTTTTTCAAAGTGCATGCCGAGGAGGATGAGGCAGGGCTGGCCGGCCTCCACCCCGAGGTCCGGCAGATCCTGGACCGCCTCGGCGAGAAAAACGCCGGAGTGAATCCATGAATCATGACGGAACACCTCGGGGCCGCTGATGACGCGGAGCCGGTTCCGGTCCAGTTCCGGAGACTGATCCTTGACGAGCGCCGCAAGGGTTTCGCGGACGCGGGTGTGGCCGCGGTAATAGTGACGGCGCTCGAAGAAACCAGGCAGGAAGTTGCTGTTCTCGGGCGTCAGTGTTTCGAAGATGAGCCTGGCCATCTTGAAGAGCGAAAGGCGGACCTCCGCGGCGTTCGGCGGGATGATCGCGCTTCCGGTCTTGCGGAGGCGATGAATGCGGAGCGGGCTGCCTTCCTCGGCGGCGATCTCGAGGCGCAGCACGGACTCCAGCTTGCCGAAACGGTGCCCGGTGCCGAACCGGCTCCAGATCACGGCGATCGCCTCGCGGCGGCCGGATGCGAGCGTGCGCACCATCGGTGTCCCGAGGAGCTGCGTGTACATGTGCGGGTATTCCCGCACGTAAGCGCTCCATTTCGTCTTGAACCGGCCGTCGTCGAAGCGGCCGATGTTGAGATAACCTGTCTCGTCATTGGCGATGTCGATGTGGGCGTCATCGGCGAGTTCGGGAGCGCGCGGCGAGTCGCTGTCGTAGCTGCGCAAATGGCATTCGGCGAATCGGGCGATGCGCAGTTCCAGCGCGGCGGGATCGAGACCGGACTCGAGCGGCCGGTCGATTTCCGCGGCTTCGGCGGCCGAAAGCGGCGGCCGGATGGTGGCTAGCGGAGAGAGGCAGAGGCTGGGGAGCGCTTCGACGGCGGGCGAGCGGCGCGCGATCACGGCGGTTTCGAGGCCGGGCAGGTCTTCCAGAAACTCTTTTTCTTGCAGCGGATCCGGACGGTCCGCGTATTCATCGCGGGGCTCGGCGGCGGGAGGTGGGGACGCGGGAGCGGGTGAGGGGGAAGGGCGGGCTTTCCAGGCTATGCCCGCCGCCAGGCCGAGCCCGAGCGAGCCGGCCGAGAGCACCCAGGCGCGGCGGGAAATGGCGGAGACATCAGGCGCGGCGGCCGCGGCATCCGGATCCTCGGCGCCGGATGGTTTGAGCGCGCGGCGCAGTTCATCGGCGAACGTCTGCGCTGTTTGCGTGCGCGCTTCGACATTGTCGGCCAAGTTGTGGCGCAGCAACTCGCACACACCCTGCGGCGTCGAAGCGGGCAACTGGCGCCAGGATCCGGCTGACGGCGTGGCGTGAACGGCCTTGCTGGAGACCGGGCGGGCTGCGGGACGGCGTCCGGTCAGCATTTCCTGAAGGATCAAGGCGAGGGCATAAAGGTCGGCGCGGCGGTCGACGACGGCGGTTCCGCCGGCCTGTTCCGGGGCCATGTAGGCCGGTGTGCCGACGGTGCCGACGGTGCTGCCGGTGCGCGCCGACTTGGCGCCGGTGGCCGCAAATCCGGCGGCGCGTCCGCCGAGCCGGGCCAGTCCGAAGTCGGCCAATTTCGGCTGGCCGTCGGTGGTCAGCAGGATGTTTTCCGGCTTGAGGTCGCGGTGGACGACGCAGTGGTCGTGGGCGTGCTGGAGGGCGGAGCAGAGTGGCAGGATGATGGCGGCGGCTTCTTCGGCCGAGAGCGCCCCGCGGCGTTCGAGCAAATGGCGCAGCGTGGTGCCCTCGACCCATTCGAGCAGCAGATACAGCCTGCCGCTCAGTGTGCGCCCGAAGTCGAGCACGCGCACGATGCCTGGGTGGTCGAGGCGCGCCATGCTGCCGGCTTCCTCGCGCAGGGCGGCCTCGTACGCCGGGTCGTCCTCGTGGTCGTTGCGGATGATTTTGACGGCCACGTCGCGGTCGAGGCTCAATTGCCTTCCTTTGAGCACAGTGCCCATGCCGCCGCTTCCCTTGATCAAGAGGAGGTCGACACCCGGCACGACGTCGTCGAAAACCTCCGCGCTCGGGGCCGGCGGCGGCGGGGTTTCCTCCCCCGTCAGCGGATCCATGGCGAGCAGGCTGCCGACCGCGCAGCGCGGGCACAACGCCACGCCGGCATCCTCCACCATCCGTCCCCCGCAGGCCGAACACGCCGGCGCCGGCTCGATGACAGGGGCTTCGGAGAGCATGATGGCTGGTGGGTTGACCGGTGGACCAGCGGGCCGCTTTCGCGGCGAAATGTGCTGCGGCTATTCCTTGGCCGGAGCCGGGCCGTCGAAATGCGGAAGATAATCCTGGTAACCTTCCTCGGCGAGTTTTTCCTTCGGGATGAAGCGCAGGGAGGCGGAGTTCATGCAGTAGCGCAGCCCGGTCGGCGGCGGCCCGTCATCGAAGACATGGCCGAGATGCGTGTCCGCGGATCTGGTGCGCACTTCGGTGCGCACACCGTACAGACTCCGGTCCTCCCTGGTGACGATTTCCTCGGCCGTTTCGGCGGCGTCGAGCGGATTGGTGAAGCTCGGCCAGCCGGTGCCGCTGTCGAATTTGTCCCGCGACGAAAAGAGCGGCCGACCCGAAACGATGCACACGTACAATCCTTCCTGGTGGTTGTTCCAGTATTCGTTCTGAAACGCCCTCTCCGTGCCCTCTTCGCGGACCACTTGCCACTGGAGCGGCGTCAGCTTTTCCTTGAGTTCCTCGTCGGGCGGCACAGTGTAGCTGCGGCGTTTCATGGGGGTTGGGGGATTTGCGGTGGTGGTGGTGTGGGGAGGCCTGTCAGATTTGTCAGATCCGACAGATCCGACAGATCCGTCTGATCCGTCTGATCCGTCTGATCCGTCTGACCTGTCTGACCTGTCTGACCCGTCAGCCGAAAGAACCGCCTGAGTCTGCTTCTGTGAGGAAACCGGGGAATCGCACGAGGCGCAGGCGAGGGCGAGCAGCGTAGCGGCCCACGACGCAGACGGATGGGACAACTGGGTCATCCCGCCCACCATACCCCTCCGCGGGAGAAGCACAACGGACCGATTCCCCAATTGCATGTTGGGAGCTTGCGCCGAAAAGTGGCCCCTTTCCGGCCGGGATCCCGGCCGGTCCGCTGCATGATCGCGATTCCGGACAAACTCAAAACGTTTCTCGTCTTCGGCGCGCCGGGGAGCGGGAAAGGAACCATCGGCAAGGCCCTGGGAGCCATCCCGCGGTTTTTCCACCAGGCGTGTGGCGATGTCTTCCGCACGCTCGACACACGCACGCCGCTCGGGCAGGAATTCATCCGTTATTCATCCCGCGGGCAACTGGTCCCCGACGAATTGACCGTGCAGCTCTGGAAAGCGCGCATCGACGACGAGGTGCGCACCCACCGCTTCAAGCCGGACATTGATTTTCTGGTGCTGGACGGCATTCCGCGGAACGTGGCCCAGGCGGCGCTCATGGACAACCACATCGACGTGCTCCAGGTCTTTCACCTTTCCTGCCCGAACCGCGACGAGCTGTGCCGCCGCCTGCGCAAGCGCGCCCTGAAGGAAAACCGCTGGGACGACGCCAGCGACGAGACCATCGCCCGCCGCATCCGCACCTACGAGGAGGCGAGCAAACCGATGCTCAATTATTACCACAAGCACATCGTCATGGAAATCGACGCCTCGCGCTCCCCGGTCCAGGTGCTCTGTGACATCCTCAACCGCGTGAGCCATCGGCCCGACTGGATGGAGCATATCCGCGAGGAGAAGTGAGCCACACGCCCGATGACCGTCCTTTTCCTCGGCAGCGGTGAAATCGGCGTGCCCGCACTGCGGTGGCTGATCGAGAAATCCGGCCACGATGTCATCGGGGTCGTCTGCCAGCCGGACAAACCCGCGGGCCGCCACCAGGTTCTCGCGCCGCCCGCCACGAAATCCGTAGCCGTTGCCGCCGGCCTGCCGGTCTTTCAGCCCGCGCGGCTGAACGAACCGGACGCTCTCGCGCCGTTGCTCGCTCTTGCGCCGGACGTCAGCGTAGTCATGGCCTACGGCCAGTTTTTGCCGAAGCGGCTGCGCGATGCCGCCCGTCTCGGCTGCCTGAACCTGCATGCCTCCCTGCTCCCGCGCTGGCGCGGCGCTTCGCCCATCCAGAGCGCCATCGCCGCCGGCGACACCGAGACCGGCGTCACCGTGATGCACGTCGCCGGCGAGATGGACGCCGGCGATACCATTCTCGCCGAATCCACCGCGATCCTGCCGGACGATACCGGCCAGTCATTGCACGACCGGCTCGCCACGCTCGCCCCGCGCGCCCTGGCCCGCGCGCTGCCGCTCATCGAAAGCGGCACCGCCCCGCGATTTCCCCAGGATCCGGCCCGCGTCACCCACTGCGCCAAACTCACCCGCGACGCGGGCGCGCTCGATTGGGCGAAACCCGCCGCGGATCTTGAGCGCCTCGTTCGCGCCTGCCACCCGTGGCCCGGCACCCACACGTTCCTGCCGGAGACACATGGCTGCCGGCTGCTGAAAATCTTTCCGCCCACGCGCGTGGCTCCCTGGCCGCCGCCCGCATCCGCCGGATCCTCGAACCCGCAGCCCGGCGCCATCGTCGCCGTCGACCGCGACTCCATAACCGTCGCGACCGGCCGGGACGCGCTCATCGTGAGCACACTCCAGGCCGAAGGCCAGAAACGCCTCCCCGCCCGCGCGTTCCTCGCCGGCACACACCTCCGCCAGGGCGAAAAGCTCGGCAGATCAACCGGCCCGGCGGAGTGATCGGCCGAGTCCATTTCGCGTCCGCCGCATCGACGCGCGCGCCGCGTTGCCGCTCGGGACTTGCGTGTTCGCCTTCCCGCTGCGAGACACGGGCATGCCCGGCTCCACCCCGGAACTCCTGCTCGATGTCGAGCACTACACGCGCTTGATGCGCGAACTGGTGCCGGCGGCGCGGAAATTCCTGTGGATCGCGACCGCGGATCTCAAGGATCTGTTCGTCGAAGGCGGCCCGAAATCGCGGCCATTCCAGCCGTTCGTCGCCGTGCTCGCCGGCCTGGTCGAACGCGGGGTGGCGGTCCGGTTGCTGCACGGCAAGGAACCGGGGCCGCGGTTTCGCGCCGACTTCGACCGCCACGCCGCACTGCGCGACAGCGATCTGTTCGAACGCGGGCTGTGCCCGCGGCTGCACGCCAAAATCGTCGTGATCGACGGCCTGACCGCGTACGTCGGATCCGCGAACCTCACCGGCGCAGGACTCGGCGCCAAAGGCCCCCACCGCCGCAACTTCGAAGCCGGTGTCCTCCTCCACGACCCGGCCGCCGTCGCCCGCCTCATGCATCACATCGACTCACTCTGGCTCGGCCGGTTCTGCGGCCCCTGCGAGCGCCGCGACGTCTGCCCCGATCCGCTCGACTCGCGCGATGCTTGAGAGCGCAAGCCGGCACGGGATTGCCAGCCGCGCTATGGCGATGGCGATGGCCTCCGCGCCGCGTCGTCGCGGCCGGTTCAGCGGCGGCGGCGCAGCAGGAACAACCCTGCCAATCCGGCGAGAGCCGCACTCGCCGGCTCCGGTATCAGCGCTACTACGCCGCCGGTCCGGGCGAGGTTGATTTGCTCGGCCGTCAGGGCTTCGTCGAAGATCGCGAAGTCATCCACTTCGCCACCAGGCCACCACGCGTCGAAGGAAGCGGCGCCTATTTCAAAATTCTGGATCGACGCCCACGGCAGGGAGGCTTGCGTTTCCGTGGTCCCGCTGACCAAGGCCACGCCGTCCTTGTAAATCTCGGTGAGGCCGGTGTTGCCATTGTACGTGAAAGCATAGTGATGCAGCGCATCCGAAACCACACCGAGATCTCCGGAGACGCGCTGGTTGGTGCCGTCGCCCCACGAGGAGTCCCAGTACGTCGTGCCATCCGTCCACTCCAGGTGCACTTGAAAGAGGCGAGTGCCGGCGGCCGAGTTGCTGTCGCCGATCCAGAAGACCGACGAACCGATGCTCTCGGTATTCGGCTTCAGCCAGGTCAGAATGGTCACCGAGTTGCCGGTAGCGGCGTTGATGCCGGCAAGCGATCCGACGCCACCGGCTCGCGCCAGCAACGTGGCGCCGGGCCCCACCTGGGCGCTGCCGCCGAAAGCTCCCGTGGCCAGCCATGCGGGCGCCCCCTCCAGGAAGTTGCCGTTGCCGGAAGCGTCGTTCGCCACGTTGCCGCTGCCCTCATCCAACGGATACCAGGCGACCAGCGAAGCCTGGCTGGAAGTGACACTGATGGCGGCGAGTGCGAGGAGAAATCCCGTTTTCATACGAATGGCGTGGGTGGATGTATGTACAGCGATAGAGTACCCTCCCGCATAACCGCCGCCGGCCATCGAGGCAATCCTCATTTTTACGAAAATGGCACGAACACCGGAGCGCCCCGGTCCCGCTCACTGTTCATGGTTCATGGTTCATGGTTCACGGTTCATGGTTCACGGTTCATGGTTCATGGTTCATGGTTCATGGTTCATGGTTCATGGTTCATGGTTCATGGTGCGCCACAGACACATGGGCCTTATGAGCCCCATGCGCCCCATACCCCCGCACAGCTCACGGCTCCCACGTGACGCGCAAGCGCACGTGTGATTGCGGCTGGGCGGGCGGGCCGGCGGTGTCGATGACCGAGACCTGCTGATACCCTTCGTCGACCGGGCCGGGGATGACTTCGGCCGATCCCGTCCAGGGCGCCGCCGGCGTCTTGACCGCGATGGCGGTCCACCCTCGGAGGTCGTTGCCTGCCTCGACTTCGTAGCGCACGCCGGGCCGGCCGTGGGCCTGCGCGGCGTCCTCGTTGACCGGAAGTCGGAATGTCAGCGCAAAACGTCCATCGGATTGCAGTGCGCCGGCGGGCAGCGAGGCCGCGCCGTGAAGCCCGTCACCGGAACGTGGATCGAGTCCAAGCGCGAATTCGAGCAAGGTCGGAAGCGAGTCGGCATCGTCGTCGCCGTGATCGTCGGCCACGCCGTGAAAGGCTTTCCACGCCGGATAGGTCGTGACCTCAAGCTCGCTGCCGATGCCCGGGGTGCCGTCGACGGCCGCGCTGGCGATCCAGGATGAAGGCATGGCGTAGCGGCCGGCGGGTGTGTTCAGGGCGGCGAGCTGGAGGGCATGTCCGGCGCCGTCAGTTTCCGGGAACCAATCGTCCTCGTAGCGGAATCGGAGCACGTTGGCATCGAACGGAGGCGCGAGCCGCAGCGCCAGCGTCTCGCCGCCGTTGTCGAGCCGCCCGTCGTAGACGCCGGCCACCCGCGGCCCGTCTCCATACCGGCTCCGGAACGCCCCGGCATTCGCCACCACCACAACCGTTTCCCGCGGCGCCAGCAGAAGCGGCGGGAATGTGAAATCGATGCCCTCGACGAAGCGGAGTCCGGTCAGATCGAGCGGCGCCGTGCCCGCATTGTGCAGCTCGAGCCAGTCGTAGTCGTTGCCGTCGCGGGCATTGTACATGAGTTCGGTGAGGCGCAGGCCGCGAAGAATGGCGAGCGCATTGACATAAACAGGGTCGGCGCCGGCCATGGCAAACCCGCGGGTCGGCAGCTCGTTGAAAACAGGACGCCCGGTCTCGTCTGCCGACTGGCTGAAGCCGGTCGTCTGGCCGTAAAAAACGTGCTCGTCGATCACGCGCCCGTCAGCGCCGAGCAGGCTCAACCGGTCCTCCATGGCATTCAGCCCGAACGGCAGCCGGTCCGCAGCCTCGCTATCCCCTCCGCCGCCCCGGTAAACGGCATGGCCGCCCGGCGCGATGAAACTCAGCGGCGCGATGACATGGGCGCGCGGACGGCCCGGCCTGTTGTCCGTGAGAACCAGCCCGTCCAGCGCGGCCGGCAGCACGCCAGGATTGTGCAGCTCGACCCAGTCGTCCGTGAACCGCACACCGGGGGCCGCCATCCACTCGCTGATCCGGACCGCCGAGGGCGAACCGAGGCGCGCGGGCTGATTCGCCGCCCCCGGCGTGGGCAGCGCCAGTCCCCAGCCGCGGTCGTGCCCGAGACGCGCCAGACTGAACCCCGCAGGCTGCGCTCCGAAAACAACACTGTCTCGCTCAATGACCCCCTCACACAAGTAGAGCGCGTCGCCGTCCTTGTCCGAGGCGATGCCGGTGACCGAACCGTCCAGCCACAGGTAAGCGCCGGCCCCCAGAATCGTGCCTGGCGCAAAGATGAAATCCGCCTGGCCCGGAAGTTCGCCGAGCGACCAGCCACCCAGGTCGACGTCGGCCGCGCCCGCATTGTGCAGCTCGATCCAGTCGGGCGCGCCCCCGGCATCGGCGACGATCTCGCTGATGAGCACGAGCCGCAGGGCCGGATCGACGGTCCACGACCATGTGGCGGCCATCTCCCCGGGCTGCCAGTTTCCCGCAAAGTCCAGGCCAAGCACACGCAGCGTGTGAGGGCCGCCCTCCAGCGCGTCCAGCACGAGCGTCGATTGCCGGATCGTCGGCGCGCCGCGCGGAAAGCCGCCGCCGGCGCCGATGGCAACGGGAGCGCTCCACGGCCCGTCATCGAGGCTCCATTGGTACGCGACCAGCCCCGGACCGCCAATCACGAAAGCGGCGGATGATTGCGGCGTGAGAGCGGGCGGCCCACCCGTCACGTAGGCCCACTCCGGCGCCGTGGCGCCATAGTCGATCCCGCCGGGCGCCGTGCCGCGCGCCGCCGAGCCGGCCTGCAGCCGGAAATCGCCGGCCGCTTCATCGACGAAACCGGGATCTCCCGCGGCGTTGATGCCCAGGCGCGTATCGATGATGCCGCCGGTATGGCTCGGACCGATCACGTGTTCGCCGACGCGGTCGAGCAGGTTCCGATGAATCTCGATCTGGCTCGTGATGGCCCCGCGCCCTGTGGCGTCCTCGTCCGCGCCGGAAAACAACCGGGGCGCGCCGCTGACCAGATTGAACCCGACATACGCGCCGAAGCCAGGCACGGCCGCCGGTTTCTCCTCCGGCACGAAAAGGCTGACGAGCGACGTATTGATCGCCTGATTAAAAGGGCGCGGCGGTCCGGTCAGGAAATGATAATCGGCGTTGAGCGCCGCCGCCGTGTTGTGCTCGACGATGGCGGCCGCGCCTCCCTTGAGATCCACGGCGTGGTCGACACGGGTGAAGACGTTGCGGGCCACCATGAGCGTGGTATCGGCCGACTGAGCCCCCGCCGCGATCGCGCCGGCATGTCCGGAGTGCGTCGCCCAGGAATCCTTCGTGGCGCCTTCGAATCGATTGGACGCGATGTAAGCGTCCCCGCCGACCTTGATGTGCGCGGCGCCCGCGGGTCCGTGAAAGCGGTTGTAGCGGCAGTCGAGCACAAACGTCCGCCCCCAACGGCCGGAGCCGGCGTCCAGCACATCGTCGCCGCCGTGGCTCCCGAAAAAATCGTTGTCGTACACACGCCACCACCCGCCGACGGGAAAACCGTCGAAGAAATCCGCGTTGTCCAGCACTTCCGGATCCGAGGCGGGAAACTCGACCTTCATCCTCTGCGAGGCGTCCTCGAGGCCGTACGCACTCGCGCCGAAGCCGGGCGGGAAAACGTCCGGGAAAACGCAGTGCCGCACGGTCAGCTTGCAGTTTCGACCGTAGATCATCCGCAGCCTCGTGCCGGCGAACGTCAGATGCTCGCACAGCGCCCATGACCGGATGATCCCCAGGCTGCCATGGTTCTCCGGGCCATCCGGGGACGTCCCCTGCGCGTTGATGAAAGTGGCGTGGCTCACGATGTTCTCGTGCGCCAATGAATCGACGATGCGCAGGCCGCCCCATTTCGGCGCGCCGGTCTGGATGCCGGGCGTGACAGGATCGGCGTCGCCGGACGCCACCGCGCCGGGAACATGCGAGAACGTCACACGCGCATCAGGCGTGCCGAGCACCCGGATCGTGCCGAGCACCGTCAGCCGCCGGTTTTCGTCGAAATACACACTGACACCGGGCTCGACCGTGAGCGTGGCGCCGGCCGGAATAAGGACGTGCTCGCGGACGTGCAGCGGGCTTTGCGACGCCTGCCACACGAGGTCGGCCGGCGTGTGAACCGGCATGCCGCCGAATGGCACGGCCCCCATGTCGGCCCGCGATCCGTCCGCATCAGGCGCCGTCGCGGGATCGCCGGCATCGATCGCCGGCGAGCCTTCCTGAAGTCGGAAACTGCCGGCCGGAAGCCCGGCCGAAACAAAGAGCGGATCCGCATTCAGATTGCCGGCGCCGGGCCACGGCGCAGCGTCGGGCTGGCCGGTGCTCCGCGTGATCGAATACGTGATCGTCGTGTTCTCCGCGGCGTATGGAGCGTCCACCTTGACCGGCTCTTCCGCGAGAATAACGCAGTCGCGCGCCTCGAATGCCAGCGTGGCGCCGGCGTGGCTTTGACCGGCCTTGTTCTGCGTGTACAGGCCGGTCGATGGCGTGTCGGGATCCGGGTTGGAAGGATCCACCGGGTAACCCCATGGACCGCGCGTGGTGTCGTGGTTTTCGCTGACGATCGTGCACTGCGAAAGCGTCACGGTGCGCGTGGCCGCGGTGCTCGACTTCGAGGCGACCGCCTTGTCGCATCCGATGATCATCGTCCGCGTCAGGGTCAGGTCGTTGTCGAGCAAACTGATCCCCTTGTCCCAGCCGTCCCGGATGATGCAGTCCTCCACGACAAGCGGCCCGCCGAGTGCGTCGATGACATCGTCGCCGCAACGCGCCAGCACGCTGCCGCGGATGATCACGGAGCGGCGGGATCCATTGTGAATATAGAGGCAGTCCTCGTCGTCGGGATCGTCGGGATCCGGATCGTCGCTTTCACGATACTCGGGCAGAAAATGCGTAAGATGCGAATCCTCGAGGAGCAGGGCCATGCCGTCCCCGAGTTCCGGTCCGGTGACGCAGCGGGCGAGATGCGACCGCCGGATAACCAGCGAGCCATTGCCCTGTGTGTAGATCGCTTTGCCCGGCCCGTCGGAAAGCACGCAGTCGTGCATCGAGAGGCTCGCCCCGGCGATCCGGAGCATCGGTCCGCGCCCCGTGTGACCGCGCCCGGTCGAGTGCCCGCCGCGCGAGATCAACGCATGGGTGAAGACGGATTCGCCGCCGGATGTGAGCAGGATTTCCCCCCAGCACGCCTCCGGGGAAACGGCGGTCACGCTGACCGGCTCGGCCTCCGTGCCGTCGATGCGCAACACTCCCTGCACCACCAGGCCGGCGCCGTTCGTATCACGGGCGCCCGTGGTGCCCATCATGAGGACATGGGCGCCGGGCCCGATGGTCAAGGTGCGCCCGGCTGGCACGGTGACATCCCCGGTGACAAGCACCACGCCGCTCCACGTCGTGTCCGCCGCCAGCATCCCCGAGGCTTCCGTGATCGCGGCGGGCGCCCCCATGCTGGCCACGGCCCGCACAGCGGTCAGCGCCCCCAGAGACGCGGTCAGCGTGAACGGCCCTGGATCGATCACCGTTTCGGTCGCGCGCAGTTCGAGATCGAATCCCAGGTCGAGGCTGACGCCCGTGGCCGATGTCCGCGCATTGTGGAGTTCGACCGCGATCAGGTTTTCACCGGCCAGCAAAGCCGTCACCGGAACCGCGAACGTCTGGAAACTGTTCTCGGCGGAACCCGATCGGTTGCCCAGCGCCGCGGTCATGTGGGTCGCTCCTTGGGGCAGATTGGCGCGCGCAACCTCGGTGCCATTGATGTAAACGGCCGCCCCGTCGTCGTACAGCATCCGCAGTGACGCGCTCGACAGCCTCGACACGTCATCCACCTGAAACCGATGGCGGAAATACCATGTGAATCGCGGGTCGCTCGCGGAGGACGTCGACGGCACGTTGGCCACCACGGTCCGCTCGTCGTCATCCCCGGCGCCAAACTGGCCCGGCGCCCCGGGCGCATCCTCGGGTTTCCAGGCGCTGTCGTCGAACGCGAGCAGTGCCCGCCACGCCGCCGACGGTGCGCCGCCCGCATCCAGATATTTCCACAGCGCCGCCGAGGGATTGGGCGATTGGCGCGTGCCTCCGGGCTCGACCAGCGTGCGCACCGATCCGGCGCCGCCGCCGACCGCGACGAGCAGGCTCCCGCGGCCGTTGAGCATCGTGACGGCCGCCGGGCCGCCATCGGCCGCACGCAGCGTGAGGCCGTCGCTCGCCGTGAGCGTCACGGTTTCCTCCCGGAACGTGCGGTCGATTTCGCCATGGACATTCCGGCGTTCGACTTTGACCAGCATCGGCACGCCGGGCACATACGTCGCAGGGCATTCGACGTGGAGCGTGCTTCCCAGCGGCACGCCGCCCGGGCTGACCGGCATCATCGAGCCGCCAGCCGCGTTCAGGACGTCGAGACCGGCCCGGTGCAGCAGCGCTCCGGTGCCGTCGGGACCGTCGAAGAATTCGGCTGTCACCCGCGTGATCCCGTTGCCCGGAAAGCCGGGAACCGACGCGGTATCGAGGCGCCAGGATCCGGCGGGCGTGTTTCCGCTCGCACGATAGCTCAATGTGGCGGGCCGGCCGTTGAGCAGGATCGACCGCGTTCGCGCCACATGAAACATTCCGCTGAAGACGGCGTTGCCCGTGCTCGTCACCGCGAAACCATCCTGTGTTTCCGTCAGGTTCGAGGTGAGCGAATACGTCTGCGGGATTTGCGACAGCACATTGGCGCGTCGGTCGTCGATGTATGTCTTGGCCGTCCGCACGGTGGATGAGTCCACCCAGCCGCCCAGAAGCTGGTCGATGAGCGGATCGAGCCGCTGCCGCGTGAATACAGTGTCAAGCAACTCGAGCACCTTCGCGTAATACTCCCGCACAATGTCCGGATCTTCGAAGAAACGCTGCAAACCGGCCACTCCGCCGTTCGATGTCACGTAGCTGAACAGGCTGCGCGTCACCGGATTGCCGGCGCCACCGGTGCCGTAGTTGAATGTCGTGTCCATGTCATGCGGCACGAGCACGAAGCGCGGATCGGCCACGCCGCGATACATGGAAAAGTCATCGGTGCGCCCGCTGACGAAACCGCCCTCCATGTTTCCCATCAGGGCATCGATGGCGAAATACGCGAGCCAGTGGTCGAGGTTGAGATGGGAGGAAATGCGCTGGTAGAATTCGGCGGCCGGCGTGTTGTTGAGCGCGTCGAACAGGGCGGCCAGATCGGAGTAATCGTTCAGATCCTGATGTGTCTGCTTCAAATAAATGTCATCGTACAGATCCGGATCGGCCGAGCCCGGGTAAAGAAAATCGTTCGAGACGCTCGAGTTGCGAGGCGTGTGGTCATCGACGCGATAGAGGTTGCCGCCGCTGTCGTCGGGGAAATGCCGGTCCGCCCAGTCATCGCCGAGCGTTTCGACGCGCGCGTAGGCCCCGTGGGTGATCGCGGCGTTGAACGAGTTTCCCGGCGTGAACGGGATCGCGTAGTTCGTCCCGTTGAGCCGGACCTGCACCGGCGCCGCTTCCTGGACGGGCACGCCGGCCAGCGCATAGGCCGCGGTGCCGAGAACCTGGCTGAACGGATACCGGCAGTTGAGCTGGAACGATCCCAGCCCTTTCCAGCGGGCGTCACGCGGGAAGCTGACGTGGTAGTTGTTGGGCGGGCCGTTGCGCGACGAATACCCCCGGTTGCGCACACCGCACTGCCAGCGCACCTCCAGTCCGGTCCCGTCCAGCGAAATAAACGTCGCGTTCATCGTGGCCTCGGAATTCGACTGGCTCGATCGCGTCTGCAATTCTCGCAGGTACTCCAGCTCCGCTGCCGTGAGCACCAGCCGGTAAATCGGCTGCGCTCCAGGCACCCACGGCGCCGAAGCATCGTATGTGTCATCGACCTGGATCAGGGCATTGGCCGATTGCGCGAAGACAGGAGTGGTCGCGCCGGGGGCGGAGGTGCGCACGGCCGGCGGCCAGGTGGCATTTCCGCCGGCTCCCTGCGCCTCGATGAAAAACTCGATCACCGTGCGGTTCGGCTGCCCGGGAAGCGTGGCCTTCACCTCCACGCGGTCGCCGGGCGCGCCGGGCGTTCCGAACACCTCCCGCGATGTCTCCATCATTTCCAGAGACCGGAACGACGCCTCGCCGTCGATCCGCCACCGCAGCCGCCACCGCTGCTCCGTCGAGCCGGTTCGCACGTCGTCGATCCGTGCCGTCACCACAATGGGCCGACCGGGACGCGGTATCGCCGGCGTCGCCATCACATCGTAAATAAATGTCGTTTCCGGACCCCCGCTTGCCGTGTTCACGCCGCCGGGTGTGCCGCCCGCAACCGCGCTCGGCCGCCAGTTTCGCCCGAACGACCCGCGCAGCGTCTCGACATTCTTCTCCAGCGACGCGCCGCCGCCGTCCGCAGGATTGTCCCAATACCAGCCCACGCGGCCGAACGCATCCACGGAGGTCCGCGCCCGCGTCGCCCAGTCCCCCTCGTCCGAGTACTCCACCTCGTCCACTGTGGCGCCAGTCGCGTCCACGAGCCGCACGGCCTCCCCGCCGTTGCTCAGCCGGCCGGTCCAGCCGCCGATCAGCGGACCAGTGTGCTCGGGATGCGCCTCGCGAAAAACCTCCGCATTCGCCGCGACCACCAGCCTCCCGTTCCCGGGAATTGCCGTGCCCTCCGGAAATCGGATGTCCACGCCCCGTGTCAACCGCCACCCGGACGCGTCCACCTCTGCAGGGCTCGGATTGTAAATCTCAAGCCACTCGCGCTCCAGCGGCTCCGGTGAACGCTCCGCATGCGCCGGATGAAACATCAGTTCGCTGATCACCGCCACGGACTCCCCCCGCAATCCGCCCGTCCAGAGCAGCATCAGCAGACAATACACACGGACCCAGGTGCGGTGACGTTGATCGAGCATGGGGGATGCCTCGCGGCAACAGACCGCCCGTACGCCACGAGTCCGTCATTCTACCGCCCCGACCCACCCCCAGTCAAACCGTCGCCTGCCCCCTCCTCCGCGAGCCCCAAGACAGCATCACGAGGAATCTCACCGCGGAGCGCACGCCGAAATCGCGGCACACAGAATTCATCACCCGCCCGCGCCCGGGTTTCCGCATAGGGCGACAGACGAATTGCGGGGCCGACGAATTACGCGGCCTTGGCCCGCAAAGCGACAGTCAAACTATGCGCGCGGCCCCCCGCATTCCGGGCGCAATCGCTGAGCCTCGCGGTGGCAGACCGGCCGATAGCGGCGGGCCACGAGGTGGCATCAAGGCCGTTCGAGGATTTCACCGCAACGCGCATGGCGAGATCGCGGCGGTGCAGCGATTCCACCCATTGGGCGGAGGTTGGCGACGGCGTCCACCAGGCGCGCCTTACGAATTCGGTCGCTCCCGTCGCGCCCGGGTTTCCGCATAGAGCGACAGACGAATTGTGGTGCGGACGAATTGCGGGGCCTTGGCCCGCAGAGGGGCAGCCGAACTATACGGGCGGGCACGCGTTTTCCGGGCGCAATTGGTGGGCGTGGCGGCG
>CAZYHO010000003.1:0-3033 GCA_964647495.1 uncultured Akkermansia sp.
CGCCGCCACGCCCACCAATTGCGCCCGGAAAACGCGTGCCCGCCCGTATAGTTCGACTGTCGCTCTGCGAGCCGAAACCCCGTAACTCGTCTGTCGCCCTATGAGCACTACAATTCGTCTGTCGCCCTATGCGTTATCCCGCCCCGGGCGCGGCCGAATTGCTGCGGCGCGCCTGGCGGACGCCGTCGCCGACAGCCGCCCGATCGGTGGACTCGCTGCCGCCACCGCGATCTCGCCGTGCGCGCCGCTGTGAAATCCTCGAACGGCTTCAATGCCACCTCGCGGCCTGCCGCCGCGCCCGGAAACGGTTGGCCGCGCGCATAGTTTGACTGCCCCTCTGCGGGCCACGGCCCCGCAATTCGTCTGTCGCCATAGGGTGATTTCGGAATGGCGAGCGGGCGTGTCGGCTGCCATGATGCGGGCATGCAGGAATCCGGGAATGGTATCACTGTGAAGTGGCGATCGGCGGTGGCGGTCGTGCCTTTGGGGGTATTGACGATACTGGTTGCGGCGCTGGCGACCGAGACGCCGCCTGCGCCTGGAGCGGCCGGAGCGGCGCCGGTGCGTATTTTTGCCGGAGCCACGCTGGTTCCGGTGTCCGGACCGCCGGTGGCCGATGGCGTGATGGTGGTGGAGTCGGGAAGGATTGTGGCGATTGGTTCCCGGGCGGCGGTGTCGATGCCGGCGGGCGCAGAGGTCATCGACTGCACGGGGCGCACGATAGTGCCGGGGGTCGTGTGCACGCATTCGCACATTGGGTCGCCGTCCGGCGGGGACGCCTCCTCGCCCATCCAGCCAGAGGCGCGCGTCATCGACGCGATCGACATCCGCGACAACTCGATTGCGAGAGCCCGCGCCGGTGGCGTGACCACGGTGAACATCATGCCGGGATCGGGGCACTTGATTTCCGGGCAGACCGCCTATCTGAAGCTGCGCCATGGCCGCGGGGTGGAGGATCTTGTGATCAGGAACGCGGATGGCACGGTGGCCGGTGGTTTGAAGATGGCCAACGGCACCAACAGCATCAAGGATCCTCCATTTCCCGGCACGCGGAGCAAATCGGCCGCCCTGGTCCGCCAGGAGTTCCTGAAGGCCCGCGACTATCAGCGAAAGACGGCCGCCGCCGCCGATGATCCCGCGAAGTTGCCCGACCGGCAGCTCGGTCTCGAAGCGCTGGTTGAAGTCCTCGACGGCCGCCGCGTCGTCCATCATCACACGCATCGGGCCGATGATATCCTGACCGTTCTCAGGCTCCGCGAGGAATTCGGCTTCAAGGTGGTGCTTCACCACGTTTCGGACGCGTGGATGGTGGCGGACGAAATCGCCGCCGCCGGAGTCGGCTGCTCGATCATCAATCTCGATTCGCCCGGCGGCAAACTGGAGACCCGGGACATCGACTGGCGCAACGGCGCCGAACTCGAGCGGCGCGGTGTGATCACCGCCGTGCATTCCGACGACCCGATCACCGATTCGCGCTGGATGTGGCGCAGTGCGGCGCTGAGCGTCCGCGGCGGCATGTCGCGCGAAAAGGCGATCGCCTCGATCACGCTGGCCGGCGCTCAATTACTCGGTCTCGACAGCCGCCTCGGTTCGCTCGAAGCCGGAAAGGACGCTGATTTTGTCATTCTCTCCGGCGATCCGCTTTCCATCTACACCCGCGTCCTCGAAACATGGATCGAGGGCGAGAAGGTATTCGACCTGACCCGCGCGGAAGACCGGCTGATGGCCGAAGGCGGCCCGGGCGCCGGCAAGGCGCTTCTCACCTCCACCTGCTGCTTCAGCCGATGAAACCGAACGCGCTCCACTTCTTCGTCCTTCTTTGCCTTGGCTTCCTGCTCCCGGCCGGCGCCGCGCGCGCCCAGCTTGCCGTCAAGGCGCGCACGCTGCATCCAATGACCGGCGATCTCGCCCCCCTCCGGGACGCCGTCGTCCTCTGCGGCGCCGATGGCAAAATCCAGCGCGTCGGTTCCGCCGCCGACGTTCCGATTCCCGACGGCTGGCGTATCGTCGAAGCCGATGTCGCGCTCCCCGGGCTGATCGACGCGCGCAGCACGGTCGGCTTGTCCGGCCTGCTCAACTGGCCGCGCCGCGACCAGGAGCAATTGGAAACCTCGGCGCCGCTTCAGCCTGAATTGCGCGCTCTCGACGCCTTCAACGGCCGCGACCCTCTCGTGCAATGGGTGCGCGAGCTGGGTGTGACCACGCTGCATACCGGCCACGCGCCGGGCACGCTCATGTCCGGTCAAACGATGATCGTCAAGACGAACCGCGCCTCTCTGCTCGCCGCCGCCGATGTCCTCGTGCCACTCGCCGGCATCGCCGTCACGCTCGGCCCCGAGGGGTTCGGCGAAGCCAAACAATCGCCGGGCACACGGGCCAAATCCGTCGCCCTGCTTCGCGCCGATCTCATCAAGGCGCGCGAGTACGAGCGGAAACGCACCACCGCCGGAGACGACGCGACGAAACTCCCCGATCGCGACCTGCACCTCGAAGCGCTTGCCGCCGTCCTCCGCCGCGAAGTCCCGCTTGTCGTCACCGCCGACCGCCACCACGACATCGCCGCCGCGCTGCGCCTGCGCGCCGAATTCGACTTCCGCCTCATCCTCGACAGCGCCGCCGAAGCTTATCTCCTCCTCGATGCCATCAAAGCGGCCGGCGTCCCGATCCTGCTCCACCCGACGATGGCCCGCGCCGCCGGCGAGCAGGAAAACCTGAAGTTCACGCAGGCCGCCGAACTCCACGCCGCCGGCATCCCGTTCGCCTTTCAATCAGGTTACGAGCCGTACGTGCCCAAGACCCGCGTTGTCCTCTTCGAAGCCGCCATGGCCGCCGCGCACGGGCTCCAACCTGTTCAGGCCCTCGCCGCCTGCACGATCCGCCCAGCCGAAATCCTCGGCCTGCAGGAACGCATCGGTTCACTCGCCCCGGGCAAAGACGCCGACCTCGCCCTCTTCGACGGTGATCCCCTCGAAACCACCTCCCATTGCATCGGCGTCATCATCGATGGTCAGGTCGTGAGTGCCGTGGTCAGGT
>CAZYHO010000003.1:3133-30629 GCA_964647495.1 uncultured Akkermansia sp.
TCACCCGCCGAGCGCAACTCCTGCACGTAGATTTCCACGCGTTCTTCGCCGCGCCATTCGCCGCGGTGGATGGTGACGAGGGCGTCCCAGGGTGGAGGTGGCAGCGGGATCGACGCGCTGTCGAACCACATCGCGGTGGCGGTGGTGCCGTGCTGGTGGAGGGAAAGGCGGCGATGGCGGTCCTTGAGCAGCCGCGGTTCCTCGGCCGGCGTGACGTGGCGGAGGAGAATATGCGGTTCGCGATTCGCTTCGCCGAACGGCTCCAGTTTCTCGTAGGCGTCGAGCAGTTCGAAATCGAGATCGCACAGCAGGGATTCAGCGTCGGCCCACAAGCGCGGCCGCGGCGATCCCCCGCCGTCAATCTGGGCCGCCACGGCGCGATTTAACGTCTCCGCAAATTCGTCGAAGCGCGCCTTTTCGATCGTGAGGCCGGCGGCCATCGGATGGCCACCGCCCTTGACGAGCAGCGGCCGGCACGCGTCGAGCGCCTCGACGAGCGAGATGCCGTCGACGCTACGCCCGCTTCCTTTACCGACGCCCGCGCCGTCGAAGGCCACGACGAAGACCGGACGGTGAAAGCGGCGCGCCAGTTTGCCCGCCACGATGCCGACCACGCCGGGATGCCAGGCCTCGGAGCCCAGCACGAGCGCCGGGCAATCCGACCCGGCCAGCAAAGCGCGCGCGGCGAGCAATGCCTCGGCCTCCACCTGCGC
Source organism: uncultured Akkermansia sp. (assembly GCA_964647495.1). Lineage (GTDB taxonomy): Bacteria > Verrucomicrobiota > Verrucomicrobiia > Verrucomicrobiales > V1-33 > CAJBME01. The sequence continues at coordinate 3,847 of CAZYHO010000003.1, forward strand.
CTGCACGTGCTGGCGGTCGCGATTCTGGCCGTCGAGCTGCCGCGCCAGAGCCAGCGCCTGCGGGTAATCCTCGGTCGTCAGGAGGTCGAGTGCCGCCTGCGCGGTGTCGAGCCGGCCGGCTGCGTTGAGACGCGGACCGAGCCTGTAGCCGAGATGCACGGCGCGCGGCCGGCCGTTGACGCGGCACACTTCTTTGAGGGCGCAGAGGCCGGCGTGGCGCGAGGCGGCGAGGCGTTCGAGCCCTTTGGCGACGAGCAGGCGGTTTTCGCCGACGAGCGGCACCACGTCGGCCACGGTCCCCAGTGCGACGAAATCGAGCATGTTTTCGAGCAGCGGGCGCTGTGCGGCCTGCCCGCGCGCCTTGAGCAGGGCGTGCGAGAGTTTGAACGCGAGGCCCGCCGTGCAGAAATAATGCGCGTCCGACCCGAGCTTGGGGTTGACCACGATGGCGTCGGGCAATCCCTCGGGTGACGGCTCGTGATGGTCGAGCACGATCACGTCGATCCCCTGGGCGCGCAGCCCGGCGATTTCCGTGAGCGAGGCGGTGCCGCAGTCGACCGCCAGGAGCAGGTGCGGGCGGTCCCCGGCCAGGCACCGCTTCAGCCCTTCCTCGCTCAGCCCATACCCTTCGTTCCCGCGATGTGGCAGGAATGAGCGCACCGGAAAACCCAGGCCACCGAAGATGCGGGACAGGATCGCCAGCGAAGTCACCCCGTCCACGTCGTAGTCGCCATACAAAACCACGCGTTCCCCCGCATCGATCGCCCGGCTCAACCGCTCCACCGCCGCCGCCATGTTCGGCAGCCGTTCGGGCGCCTCCAGATGCGAAAGTTTCGGCCGCAGAAACCGCTCCAGCGCCTCCTCGTCCACCACGCCCCGCTGCGCCAGCAGCCGGCGCACCATTACCGGCAGCCCGCGCGCCGACTCCGCCCGCCCGACGGCCGCCAGCGCCTCGTCCGGCACCGGGCGCAGCCGCCATTCCTTCGCCAAAACCAGGTCGCCATCGGTCATCGAGCCCGACTCTGGCGTGCATCGTGGAAACGCAAAGGGGGTTCCCATGGGCGCATAGGGCGCATGGGCGTATAGGGCCCATAGAGCCCACAAGGCCTATGGGCTCATAGGCCCCATAAGCCCATAGGCCCCACGGGAGCCCATAGGCCCCATGCGCAAAAGTTAATAAGAATAATTCTTGATAACGTTATCGCCCGCGCGTACACGCTTCTCATCGCCATGGCCACGCAATCATCCAGCCCCGGCTCCGGGCCGGCCGCCCTGCATCTCGGCGGCGATCTCCGGCTGACGCGCCAGCGTCGGGAGGTCTACGACGTGCTGATGGAACAGCGGGACCACCCGACGGCCACCGAACTTTTCATCCGCGTCAAGGAGCGTGTGCCCAGCATCTCGCTCGCCACCGTCTACAACTGCCTGGAAACCCTCGCCGGCGCCGGCCTCGTCAAACAGGTCAACCTCGACCGTGCCCCGTCCCGCTATTGTCCGAACCTCGACGACCACGGGCATTTCCACTGCACAGGCTGCGGCTTGATCACGGATGTCGAATTCATGGAAGGCTCGCCCCACAACCATATCCGGCTGCCGCGCGGCGCCATCGCCAGCCACATCGATGTCGCCATCAAGGGCCTCTGCCCGGCCTGCGCCGCCCAGGCCCGCAAGAAAAAGTCCCGGGATCACAAAGCCAAAGCCTCCCTGAACTGACACCGCCTTCTTCCAATCCCCCGCCCACATCGTTTCACCCACCGTTCTTTCTTTCATCCTTCATCCCTTGTCCTTCCCCCACATGCGACTCGACATTCACAACCTGCACGCCCACATCGGCGATCGCGAAATCCTCAAAGGCCTGACCCTCGAAATCCCGGCGGGCGAGGTCCATGCCATCATGGGACCGAACGGGTCCGGCAAGAGCACGCTGGCCAAGGTGCTCGCCGGCCACGAGGACTACGAGGTGACCGAAGGCTCGGCCACCCTGGACGGCCGGGACATTCTCGCCATGGAGCCCGATGAGCGCGCCCGTGCCGGCCTCTTTATGGCATTTCAGTACCCGATCGAAATCCCGGGTGTCAGCAACGCGAATTTCCTGCGCGCCGCGCTCCAGGCCCGCCAGGACGAGGGCGTGGAACTCGACGCGGTCGCGTTTTACCACAAGCTTTACGCCAAGATGGATCTGCTGGAGATGAACCGGCAGTTCACCAGCCGGTCGGTCAACGAGGGCTTCTCGGGCGGCGAGAAAAAGCGCAACGAGATCCTCCAGCTCCTGATGCTGGAGCCGAAATTCGCCGTGCTCGACGAGACCGACTCCGGCCTGGACATCGACGCCCTCAAGGTCGTCGCCAAGGGCGTCAACGCCATGCGCTCGCCCGACCGCGGCTTTCTCGTCATCACCCATTACCAGCGCCTTCTCGACTACATCCAGCCGGACGTCGTTCATGTGCTCATGGACGGCCGCATCGCCAAATCCGGCGGCCCCGACCTCGCCCTCAAACTCGAGGCACAAGGGTACGACTGGTTGAAAGACGACGCGCTGGTGCCGGCGTGAACCATCACGGCTGGCCCGCGCGATTTCCCGGATCCCCGGATCAAGAAACGACAGCCCCGCCCGTCACCCACAGCCCCGCAGCCCACTCGACTTATGAGCACCACTTTTTCGCCTGAAGACATCGACCGCAGCAAAGGGGATTTCTATTTCCCCGAGCGCAATACGTTCGACGCGGGCTACGGCCTGACCGAACGCACGATCGACTACATCTGCGACGTCAAGAACGACCCGGACTGGGTGCGCGATTTCCGCAAGCGCGCCCTGAAGGTATTCCAGGAAAAGCCGATGCCGACGCACTGGGCGACCAAAGATCTGGAAAACATCCGGTTCGACGAGATCCGGTATTACCTGTCCGACGGCCAGAAACCGAAGCGGAGCTGGGACGACGTGCCCGACGACGTGAAGCGGACGTTCGAGCGGCTCGGCATTCCGGAGCAGGAGCGCAAATTCCTCGCCGGCGTCGAGGCGCAGTACGACTCGGAGGCGGCCTACTCGAACATTCAGAAGGCGGTGGCCGACCAGGGCGTGATCTTCGTGAATTCGACCGAGGGGCTGAAGGAGCACGAGGAGATTTTCCGGCCGTGGTTCGGCAAGGTGATCCCGACCGGCGACAACAAGTTCTCCGCGCTCAACAGCGCCACGTTCTCGGGCGGCAGCTTCATTTACGTGCCAAAGGGCGTGAAGGTGCGGCACCCGCTCCAGGCGTACTTCCGCATCAACTCGGAGAATTTCGGCCAGTTCGAGCGCACGCTCATCATCGTCGATGAAGGCGCGGAAGTGATGTACATGGAAGGCTGCACGGCACCCAAGTTCGAGACCAGCACGCTGCACAGCGCGGTCGTCGAACTCGTCGCCATGAAGGGCGCCAAGCTGCAGTACGTGACAGTGCAAAACTGGAGCAGCAACGTCTTCAACCTCGTGACCAAGCGCGGCATCGCGCATGAGGAGGCGGAGGTGAAATGGATCGACTGCAACATCGGCAGCCGCCTGACCATGAAGTACCCGGGCGTCATCATGAAGGGACGCAAGGCTCGCGGCGAGGTGATTTCGATCGCCCTCGCCAACACCGGCCAGCACCAGGACACCGGCGCCAAAATGATCCACGCCGCCGACGAGACGACCAGCAACATCGTCAGCAAATCGATCAGCATCGGCGAAGGCCGCGCCACCTACCGCGGCCAGGTCCACATCCCGCGCCACCTGAAGAATTGCCGCAACAACACAGAGTGCGACGCCCTGCTCATCAGCAGCAAGAGCCGCACCGACACGTATCCCGCCATCACCGTGCGCGGCAACCGCCACGCCACCCAGCACGAGGCCAGCGTGAGCCAGGTCAGCGCCGAGCAGATCTTTTACATGCAGCAGCGCGGCCTCAGTGAGGGCCAGGCGATGAGCCTTTCGGTCAACGGGTTCATCAATGACCTCGTCCGCGAGTTTCCCATGGAATACTCCGTCGAGCTGAAACGGCTCATCGACCTGGAAATGGAGGGCAGCGTCGGTTAGCGCCCGCTGCTCGCCGCCCGTTCCTCCCGCGATTTCATTCCGCCGATTTTTCTTTGCCGGCTGCTTGCCAGCTTCCATCGCCGGCCTCGTTTCCCGAACCTTTCACCTATTCTGTTTGCCGATATTTCTTCTGCCGGTCCCCTTTTTTCACGGACGGCGCCATTGACATGAATGCCACCATCGATGCCCCAGCCACCCCCACCGTCGATCCGGCCACCGTGTGGGCCGCAGCGGGAGAGCGCCTGATGGAAGGCGCGGGCGCCTCGGGTGTGCCTGCCTGGTTTGCCGACCGTCAGGCCGAAGCCCGGGCCGAGTACGGACGCCTGGCCGCGCCGCACCGGAAGAACGAGCATTGGCGGTTCGCGGATCTGAAGAAATTCGACCTGTCGGAGGCGCATGCCGGCGCGGCTTTCGCCGGGGCGGACGCCACGGCCGCCGTGACGCGATCGGTCGGCCTCGCCCACCCCGCGGCGCGGATCGTGCTCGGCAACGACCGGCCGCTGCATGTCGACACGGCGGCGGCGGACGGCATTGTCGTGCTGCCGTTGATGGAGGCGCTGCGCGAACATGGCGACCTGATCAAGGAGCATTTCATGGCGCAGGCCGCCGGGCTGGGCGGCGAGAAATTTTACGCGCTTCACGCGGCGGCACTGCGCGGCGGCGTCTTCGTGTACGTGCCTCCGGGCCTGGAGGTCGATCGCCCGATCGAACTGCACCAGTGGCTCGGCGGCGTGAACGCCAGTGCTTTCCCGCACACGCTCGTCGTCGCCGGCCGCGGCGCGAAGGTCACCGTGGTCGACTATTTCCAGTCGCTCGGCAGCGAGCCCGGCTTCGCCTGTGGCGTGACCGATCTGGCCGCCGGCGACGGGGCGTCGATCACCTACGTCAACTGCCAGCGATGGAGCCGCAAAGTGCGTGCCCTGCACTTCGTGAGCACCACCGCCGGCCGCGACGCCACCGTGCGCAGCACGCTCCTCCACCTCGGCGGCGCCTGGGCGCGCACCGAAAGCTTCTGCCTCGCCTCAGGCTCCGGTTCGCGCAGCGAAATGCTCTCGCTCTCCGTCGCCGAAGGCACCCAGGAAATCGACTGCCGCACGCGTCAAATCCACGGCCAGCCGCACACGTTCTCCGACCTGCTGTTCAAGAACGTCCTCTTCGACCAGGCGCGCACCATCTTCTCGGGCCTCATTCTCGTCGAAGAAGGCGCCCACTACACCGACGCCTACCAGACCTGCCGCAACCTCCTCCTCAGCGACGAAGCCGAGGCCAGCGCGCTCCCGGGCCTCGAAATCAACGCCGATCAGGTCAAATGTTCCCACGGATCCACCTCCGGCCCACTCGACACCGAGCAGATCTTCTACCTCCGCACACGCGGCATCCGCGAATCCGACGCGCGTCAGCTCCTCGCTTTCGGCTTCTGCCGCGAGATCATCGAACGCCTCGGCGACCCGGACCTCGAACACGCCCTCGCCAGCATGGTCGAGGAAAAATTCCGCCGCATGCGCAAGGCGTGACGGCGGCGTGTGCGCGATCGAACGCCGGCGAACCAGTGAGCCGATGAGCCATCTTTTCAGCGTTGCCGGTTCCGTCGTCTGCCGTCTCCTGCCGGCCCTCTTCGTCCGATGTCAATGCAGACCAGTCTCCGCTTTCCTCCTCTTCCGCTCCCCGTTGCCTCGCCTCAACTGAAGAGCCCTGACCGGGAGGCCCGAAGGTCTGAATGGATGCTTGATTCTTTTTCCCGATCGGCCACTCTGGCCCACGGAAGAGGGCTCGACCACAATCCGATCTTCGGCCCTTGCCCTCGAAGATGGAGTCTTCCATTTCCCAAACACCGGTCTCGCGACATGCCATGGGATGTTCCGGCAAATCCGCCACCTCCAGGGCGCAGATGCGGACGGACGGGGAGCAGGTCCACCGGGAGGAGGAAATCTTCCGGCGCGCGATCGGACTGCCGGCCGCCGGGCGCGAGGAGTATCTCGCGATGGTGTGTGGCGACGAGACGGTCATGCGGAAACGGATCGAACGATTGCTCGATGCCCATGCGAACGATGGCTTCATGTCCGGACCCGCGGTGTTCCTGAGCGAAGCACCCCTTCCTCTGGCCGCGCCGGGAGAACAGCCGGACGACCGGATCGGCAACTACCGGCTGATCGAGCAAATCGGGACGGGCGGCTTCGGAACGGTCTGGAAGGCCGCACAGGAAGCGCCGTTACGACGATTGGTGGCGTTGAAAATCCTGAGACTGGGAATGGATACGGAGGAAGTGGTGAGCCGGTTCCAGCAGGAACGGGAGGCGTTGGCACTGATGAGTCATCCGAACATCGCACGTATTTTCGACGCGGGCGCGACGCCCGCCGGGCGGCCGTTCATCACCATGGAGTTGCTTGAGAGCGTAAAGATCACCGCCTACTGCGAGGCGAAGGGAATCGCCATTCGTGGACGTCTGGCGTTGTTCGTTCAGGTTTGCCGCGCCATCCAACATGCCCATCAGAAGGGGGTCATTCACCGCGATCTCAAGCCCTCCAATGTGCTCGTCACCGAGGATCAGGGAACGGCGAGGGTCAAAGTCATCGATTTCGGTGTGGCGAAGGCGACCCGGGCGGCGCCTGGCGAACACTCGCTCTTCACGCAATGCGGGCAAATGATCGGCACGCCACTTTACATGAGTCCGGAGCAGACGGGCGTGGCCGGAGGCGATGCCGACCCGCGCGCGGACATCTATTCGCTGGGAGTTCTCCTTTACGAACTGCTGACCGGCAGCACGCCGATCCATGAATCCCTCCTGAAGGAAAAAGGGCTGGACGAGGTGCGCCGCCTCATCCGGGAGGAGGATCCTCCGCGCCCATCACAACGGCTGCGCGCCCTGGCCGGTCATGAACACACGACTACAGGGGGGTGCCGCCGGCCCTTGATGCTGAGCGGGGATCTGGACTGGATCGTCATGAAATGCCTCGAAAAGGACCGGTGGCGGCGATACGAAACCGCCGGCGCGCTGGCGGCGGATCTCGAGTGTTATCTCAGCGACCAGCCTGTGAGCGCGCGGCCGCCCAGCCCATTTTACACCCTGGGAAAAACCGTGCGCAGGCACCGGACCCTTTTCTCAGCGGTGGCCGCCGTGCTGGCGGTGCTGATCGCCGGAATCATCGTCAGCACTGCGCTGGCCATCCGTTCCATGAAGGCGGAACGCGCGGAAGTCCAGTTGCGGCGGGAGGCGGAAACGCATCGCCAGGAGGCCTTGTTGCGGGCCTATGAGGCGGACATGAGCGCGGCCAGCCTGCTGCAAACCCGCGGAGAAACCGGCCGGGTGGCCGAGTTGGTGGAGCGGTATTTTCCGCAGCCCGGCCTGCCAGATCTCCGCGGGTTCGAGTGGCGCTACCTCGAGAGTCACCTCCCGGGCGAACAGGCAGTGATTCTGAAGGGGCATGACAACATGGTGAGCACGGTGGCTTTTTCCCGCAACGGACGGTGGCTCGCTTCGGGGGATGTCGGTGGACAGGTCCATGTGTGGGACGCGAGAACCTGGCGGCTGCTGGCCACGCCGCTGGACGGGGAGTCGCGGGTGGTGGAGGTTTCCTTCTCGCACGACGACCGGTTCCTGGCAGCGGGAAATGCCACCCATTTGCATATCTGGTCGCTCCCGGATTTCCGGCCGGTCAGACAGGACTCGTTGCCATCGGTACGTCCGGTGTATTCCCCGACCAGGCCGTTGCTGGCGCTGGGGATCGAGGACAACCAGTGGCGCGGCACCCAAGGCGCGACGTGGCTGTGGGCGTGGGAAGAAGACGACAAACTCGAGAGGGTGCGCATCCTCCCGACGGCCGGCACGCGTATCGCGTTCAGCGCCAATGGCGAAGCGTTGGCGACCGGGTCGGCGGAGGGCAGCGTGCGATGGTGGGACAGCGGCACAGGGAAGGAACTCGGCGCGGTTGCTCAAGGATCCACGCTCGGTTTGGCCCTGGCAGGGGATGGCTCGTGGCTCGTCGGCAACCCGTGCCTGCGGGCGCTGCCTCCGGTGGTGTGGGCACTGCCGACGGGAAATCGCCTGGACGGTCTTTTCGACGATGCCCACACCGGAGTGACCGCCCTGGCGGCGTCGCCGGTGGAAAATGTGCTGGCGACGGGATCGGCCAACCAGCGGATCACGCTCTGGGACATGGCGACGCGCCGCGAAAGAATGCGGCTCACCGGCCATCGCAACGAGGTGACGGCCCTGGCCTTTTCGCCTGACGGCCAATGGCTGGCCAGCGGCAGCAAAGATGAAACGGTGCGGCTCTGGCGGATCGCCGAGCCCCCGCCCCGCACGGAGGTTTCCGGCCTGCATGTGAGTATGCGCATGGGCGGAGTCGTCGTCTCCGCCGATGGAACTCTCGTGGCCATCAGTTCGGCGATGGGGCCGCCCAAGATTTTTCGCGCCCAGACCCTCGAGGAAATCGCCACCATCAAGGCTTGGTGCTGGCCGCTGGCATTCTCTCCCGACGGGAAGCGGCTCGTGACGCTCCAGAGCGGTGGCTTGCTGGAGCTGTGGGAGACGGCATCGGGAAGAAGCCTGGGCGGCCGGTGGTTGCCGGCGCGCCCCAACTCCGAATGTCTCAGCGCGCTTTCACCCGACGGCGGCGTGCTCGGCCTCTGCGGCGGGAGAGACCTGTATTTCATCGATACCCTCACCGGTGGCGTGCTCGCCCACGCTCATGAACACAGCGGCCTGATCCTGGGTTCGGCGTTTTCCCCGGACGGCCGTCTCCACGTCACGGGGTCTCAGGACGGCCTGGCCATTCTCCGGGAAGTGCCGGGAGGACGAGTCGTTCACGTCCTCGCCGGACACAAACAAGACCTTCGCGGCGTCGCTTTTTCCCCCGACAGCCGCCTGCTCGCCACCGGCGCCCATGACAACCGCATCAAAGTCTGGGACGTGTCCACTGGCCGGGAAATCGCCGATCTGAGCGGCCACAAGCAAGTCGTGAATTTCCTCGCCTTCTCCGCGGATGGAAAAACCTTGTTTTCCGCGGGGGACGAGGAAGAAGTATTGCTCTGGCGTACCGGGAGCTGGCGCTCACTCGGCCGCTACCCCGTGCCTTACCCCGTCTGCTCGATGGCTCTCTCGACTCAAGGCAACCTCTTGGCTGTGAACGGGTATCCCGCCATGCTGAAAGTCTTCCGGACCCTTCCCCAGGCCGAAACGGGCGCCCACGCCGGATCTCTTCCGGCGGTCCGGCCCTGGGTGCTGACCGAGCTGCCTCCTGGCGTGCGGGGGATGCCGGGGACGATTCCGCCCCGCGCGGCGGAGACGCCCGAGGTCAGTCTGGACCTCACCGCCCACTACAACGGGCATCTCCAGGAATCGTGGACGGCCGTGCTTCCCGGAGACAGTTGCTCGTTGGCCGGGCTGAATCCGGGCGTGCATACGCTGGGCGGGCTCCCCTGGGACATCCGGGGCGTCATCCAGGTGTGTTCCGCCAGCACCGAGGTCGATTCATTCCGGAGTTTTCCCACCGCTGTGGAAAACATCCCCGTGCGTCAGGCCGCCCACCGGATGCACTTTCTGGGCGCCGCCGCCTGGGGCGGGACCTGGCAGCACCAGCCGGAGATCGGCCGCATCCTGATCCGCTATGCCGATGGGGAAACCGCCCGCTATCCGCTGGTTCTCGGACAGAATCTTTTCGACTGGTTTGACAACACTCCCCGCTTCGATCTCCCGGAGGACGGTTCGGCGCGTGTCGTATGGCAGGGGAGCAATCCCCTTTCCCGTGAAAACAACGCCGGCCTGCGTCTGTTCGACATGGTCTGGTCAAACCCCCGTCACGACGAACCAATTGAAAGCCTCGATCTGGTGGCGGTCGATGGCAATCCATTTCTGGTCGCCATCACGATCGAACCATGAACGCGGACGTCACGCAGCTTTTGCAGGCGATCGAAGCGGGCAGGAAGGATTCCGTCCCGGAACTGCTGGCGCGGGTGTACACCGATCTCAAGACCATGGCGGTCACTCAAATGGCACGGGAAACCCCGGGCCAGACCCTGCAGCCGACCGCACTGGTCCACGAGGCGTGGCTGCGGCTGGTGGATGAGGAAGGGCGGACGCATTTCGAGAACCGCGCCCATTTTTTTTGCGCCGCCGCCGAAGCGATGCGCCGCGTTCTTGTGGAACACGCCCGCCGCCGCCGAACGGAAAGACGCGGGCGCGACTGGGAGCGGGTGGCCTTCCTCACGGACGATCTGGCCGCTCCCGCGCTGCCGGAGGAACTACTTTCAGTGCATGACGCTCTGGACAAGCTCGCGTTGGTCAGCATGCGCAAGGCCGAGTTGGTCAAACTGCGCTACTTCGTCGGCCTCACCTTTGAGGAAGCCGCCGCCATCCTGGGGATATCCGTGCCCACCGCGGAACGCGACTGGTCCTACGCCCGCGCCTGGCTCCGGGTCGAGATCGAGAATGCCTGACGAGAACGCGTCGGGAGGAGCCGGCACGAGATTTTTTTCGGAACGATGATGGGTTTCGTTCCGAAATCACGCATGTCCTGCTGCCGACTCGCGCGATCGACCGGCGAAAATCGCTCGCGGCCGCCACTTCCGCCCGGAGGTCGCCCATCCGTTTTCTGAAATCCGATGCCGACAAACACCCCGATGAACCCACAACGCTCATCTCACTGCCTGCCCGTAGCGGCTCCCGAGGCAACGGGGGACAGTCCATTTCAACGGTGCCAGCGGCTCGCGACGGCGAGGGCCGTGGGTCTGACGGTTGCGTTTCTGTGTTTATCGATCCGGCTCCCGGCCCAATGGGCGGAGGAAACATTTTCACTGCAACCGGGCTGGAATGCGATCTGGCTTTCCCTGGACTGCACGCACGATTCTGCGGAGGCGCTGCTCGAAAACCACGCGCCCGTGTCGGAAGTATGGCGCTGGGAGCGCTCCTCCTCGAATGTCCAGTTTCTGGAGTCCCCGGCCACCCCGATCCAGGCGGATGCGCAGTGGAAAGTGTGGAAACGGAACGAGCCGGGGGGAGTGCCGGTCGCCAACACCCTTGGCTTGCTGACCGGCAACGCCGGCTACCTGGTCCGCATCCAGGACGATTGGGCCGGCGGGACCGTCAATCTTTCTTTGAAAGGCAAACCGCTGGCGCCCCGCCAGGAGGCCCTGGCCGACGGCTTGAATCTGCTCGGTTTTCCCATGGTGGCCCCGGGCGCGGTTTCGGATCAGAGCGTGGCCCGGTTTTTTTCCTTCAGTAGCGATCTGAAGGCCAATCCGCCTATCTATCATTACGTCGGCGGCGCGCTCAGCGATGTGGCGCCGCGCAACCCGGCGCGCATCGGTTCGCTGACCAACACCCCGCTGCAGCGCGGGCAGGCTTATTGGGTTCAAACCGCCGCGCATACGGGGTATTACGGACCATTGGAAGTGTCGATCAGTGGCAACAGGCTCGATTTCGGGCGCACCGGTACCACGCTGGCGATGCGGATACGAAACGTCACCGACCCGCAGCGCACGCCGCCCCAGACGGTGACCGCCACTCTCGCCCCGGCGCTTTCCGCCACCCCGCCGGTGACGCCGCCCCAAGAGCCGGTCGCGGGGCCGGTACCGTTGAAGATCAGGGGGGCGATCGACCCGGTGACCGGAAATTACGAACTGACGCCGCTGGCGGCGCCGGTTTCCTGGGAGTTGGCGCCCGGAGAGCAACGGGAGGTGGTGCTGGTGGCCGATCGCTCGGCCATGGGCAACACCGGCGGCCAGGTCTTTCAAAGCCTGCTCAACCTCACCGACTCGCTGAACCTGACCCGCATCGACCTCGGCGTGCGCGCCGAGACCGTGCCACTCGACGGCGTGTGGGTGGGCGAGGCCCGGATCACCGCCGTGCAGCAGATTTTGGGCACGCGCTCCTCCGAAGCGCAGGAATCCGCACCACAGCAGGTGCGCGAGTCGGCGTCGTTTCCGCTCCGCCTGGTGTTGCACCGCTCGGCCACGGGCGTGACCACACTGTTACAGCAGGTGTATCTCGGACGCCAGGAAACGGCGGCCGGCGCCTTCCTCCATGTCGCCGGAACCACCGAGGATGCGCTCGCCACCCACACGGCGGAGTTGCCGATCACCCGCACCGGGCGCTTCACCTCCACGCATTTCCACCCCTCGGCGACGCCGCTGGCCCAGTCCACGGCCTTCGGCACGGGGGCGACAGCGGCTTTTTCCATCACCCTGCCCTACAACCATCCGCTCAATCCCTTCGTCCATGCCTATCACCCGGATCACGACAACCTCGGCTCGCTCAACGATGTCGTGCCCCCCACCCTGCCGCCAGACGCGGAGTCGCCCACCATCGCCCGCAGCATCACGCTGACCTTCGAGCCTCCGCCCGACGGGCTGAACGACACCACATGGGGTTCGAGCACCCTGGGCGGCTCCTTCCAGGAAACCATCGCCGGCCTGCGCAAGGAACCGATCACGGTTTCCGGCCCCTTCGTCCTCCGAAAAATTTCCAACGCCCCCTCCCTCCGCCTGCCCGCTCCCTGAACTCCCTGAAACCGGCGCTTCACCACCATCCTGACTCACCTCACTTGTTCCACATCGTCATGAAACACGCTCGTTTGTTTGTCCCCATCCTGCTCGCCGCGGCCCTGCTCGGTCCGGCCTCCCGGCTCGCTGCCCAGGTTTCCGTTCCGGCCTTGATCGATTACCAGGGACGGCTGACCAACATTTCCGGAAATCCGCTCGGCGGAGTCAATGGAACCAATTACACCGTAGAGTTCCGCATCTATGACGCCGAAAGCGGCGGGGCGGGGGCAATCTGGACCGAGCAGCAGACCGTCACCGTGCTCAATGGCGAATTCTCCGTGCGGCTGGGCGAGGGAATAGCGATCTCGGGCGCGGCCCGCCCGTCGTTGCACAACGTGTTCGATGGATCGAGCCGCTTCCTCGGGGTGACAGTCGTCGGACAAGGCGGGGAAATCACCCCGCGCCTGGCCTTTCTCTCCTCCCCGTTCGCCATCGCGGCTCAAAAGGCGGACACGGCCAACTTCGCGAACACAGCTCAACTCGCGAACACCGCCCAACTCGCGAACACGGCCCAGACGGCCAACGTGGCACAGGCGCTGGCTCAGACATCCGGCACCGCCACCACGACCAACCTCACCGTGAGCAACTCGGCCAGCGTCACGAACCTGACCATGCTGGGAGCGCCGAAGATCGATCTGGCCAATACGCTGGAGTTCGGCGCCGGGACTGCCGGCAAAGAAATCAACGCCGGAAAAATCGGCTACGCGGCGTTCACGGCGGATACGCTGGATATCGTCGGAGCCGGGACAACGGGTAACAATCGCAAGGTGAAGATTTTCGCCGAGAGCGGACTGACGGTCCAGGGACCGCTGAACACCACCGGGCCGATCAGCACCGGCCAGGCCGTGAGTGCTGGCTCTTACAACGTCACCGGCGCCGGCGCGATCAATTTCTCGACCGCCACCGACCGGCAAATGCTCAACCTGAGGGGCACCACTCACGGCTTTGGTGTTCAACAAGACACGCTGTATTCGCGTACGCCATCCATCTTCGCCTGGTATGTGGGCGGCACTCATTCCAACGGCGTGCTTGAGCCGGGCTCCGGGGGCAGGAAAATGGCTCATCTGAACTCAGCGGGCTTGATTGTGGGGGATGTCCTCTCGCTGGATACGTATATGCATATCTTCGGGAGGGGGGGGCTTTACATCGAGTCCGACGCTCCCGGAAAATGGCGTCTGTTTCAGACCTTTCGAACCAGCACCGGATCTGATTTCCGGCTGCAGTACTCGCCTGACGCCAATTTCTGGTATTGGAACGATGTCGGAAATTTCGGACGAAGCTCGGATCGCACGCTGAAGAAACATATCAAGACGCTGGAACCCACCCTCGGTCGGGTGATGGCGTTGCGGCCGGTGGAATTTCGGTATCGGCAAACTCCGGACGACAGTCCGATGAACTACGGCTTCATCGCGCAGGAAGTGGAGCCGCTTTTTCCGGCATTGGTGAGCGGCGAGGAAGGCAACAAGGGCTTGGCCGAGACCAATCTGATCCCCATCGCCATCACCGCCTTGCAGGAGGAGCATCGGGAGCGGACCGCGGCCGACGAGGCGCAGGCCCGGGAGATTCAAGCCCTCAAGCAACAGAACGAGGCCTTGTTGAAGCGGCTGGAGGCGTTGGAAAAACGCCTGGAGGCGCAATGATCGAGTCGCCCCCCCACTCTATTGAGGAGCTTCGGGACAAGTCTTTGCCTTGCCATGTTTTTTTCACCTTTTTCCAGTTTATTTCGCGGGTTGAGCCGCCGGATTATCGCGGCCGGAGCGGTGGTCGTGATCCTGCTGGTGACGGGAAAACCCGGTCATGGGCAGAACGCGCTTCTGGAGAACGATTTCCGCAACGACGTTCGCCAGCCCAGCCATGCCGGTGTGACGCCGAGCGAGGCGGATTTTCCTCCCCCGCCGGAGCCTTTGGGCAATCCCGGTTTGCGGATGAATGTCTCCACCTATGGAGGCTGGAAAACCCGGCGCTCCCTGATCTTCGTACCCATAGCGGTCGGAAATACTGTCGTGAATTGGCCGGTCATAGCCGCGGGCGCCATCCCCACCGACACCGGCCCACTGGCTCCCGGCCAGTTTGTCTATCCCGGCAACGGAACGATTCAGTTGCGCTCGGCCGTCATCGGGCGGCACTTGATGGGGCGGCGGGCAACTTATGGCATCGGGGACGTGATAGAGCCGCCGCTGGTCAGACTGGATGGAACGCCGACGCCTCCGGGATACTTTTTGCCCGAACCGGCACACACACCGGCGCACGATCCGCCGGAGTTCCATCCGGTGACGAGCGACCCGCTGCCACAGAAACTCAACCCCGTGGGCGGCGACCAGTTTTACTGGAGCCCCCACGCGCAAAAAGTGTTCGCCACCCAGCCGGGAAACATCGTGATCAAATGGCGGATCGCCAATACCAATCCGGTACAGACAGAAGAGCACACCTATGTCGTGTCTTTTGCCTCCAAGGTGCCGGTGCGGAAGGTGTATTGGACGGAAAACGGCTTCAATGCGCCGAGGGTCGCCATTACGAAGAACCGGATCAGCGCCGTCAACATTGTCTATAACTCCTATTTTCCGAAAACCGTCGGCGAGGACGAGGTCTATCCCGCGCGTCGCGGGCAAACGCTCGTTTCCAAGGCCGACAGCGTGCGCACTCTCTGGGAGAACTCGGCCGGAATGCAGGATGGACTGTTGCAGGCCTACAACCGGGAAGGGAGGGTCTTCGTGGAGTTTCTGGGCTCCCTGGTAGGTGAGGGGGATTCCGAACGGCGCATTCATCTCGGTTTTGAGGTCATCGATGTCGCCCGCGAGACGGCGCCGCTGGCCAAAAAGATGATTATTGGAGACAAGGTCGCCCCGGTGGATGAGCCGGACCTGGATGAAAGCACGCTCCAGGCCTCCCTGCACACGGAGTTGGGCGCCTCGGTGCCGTTCTTCCACCGCCAGGCGGCGCCGGCAGGGATGATCGATCTCTATGCCATCCGCACGACGACCCCCACCTTCATCAACGGGATGGAGTATCCCAGCAACGAGGCGGTGGCCTATTGGATGCAGCCGGGAAATTTCGACATTCTCTGGCCGCGCCAGTATGCCAGTTATATCATCGAGTGGCCCTCGCCGGCCCAGGAGGAAATGTATTCGTTGTATGCGCGTCCCTCCAGCGCAGACCCGGCGACCGCCCAGGCCACTTCCGTTGCCCTTCCCGGGGACAATCTGCCGTTGCTGGCTTTCCAGGATGATCCTCTTCGCCAGCACGCGGTGTTGGGGGTGGACCGCCGGTTTTATACGATCGGCAATGGCTGGTCGCTCATCCACCATCAGCAGGGGAATGAGGTGTGGTTCGAGCGCGTGTTGTCCCGAAAGAACGATGAATTCGCCACCTACACCGAATGGCGGTCCGCCACTGTCGGTGAGCGGCTCACGCCGCCGCCGGGAGCGCCCGACCTGCCGGGCCATATCCTGCCGGAAAGCGGGCGGGCCTACCACGCGGGCGCCTACATCGATCCCCTGGTGGCGGGTTTCGAGGAGGCGGGCCGGGGCTCCATCATCGGGGTCAACGCCCTCACCGGCGAATCCGCGCCGGACACGGGGAAAAACACGCTGGAAGTGTGGTGGTTCCGGTCCAACCAGCCTCCGGATGACTCCGGCATCAAACCCACCTACTGGCCGGCTTACGTCAACCGCTATACCCTTTCCTGGCCGGCCGACGCGCCCGAAATCGTCATGGCCTCCAACCTCGGGTCCGGTGACCTGCCTTCCCTGCAGGCCACGGGGAGCATTTACACGCAGAACAACAAGGCGTTGCCCGGCTACAACCCCAACGAGGAGCACGCCCTGCTCCTCGGCGGCACGGCGTGGGCGCTGCGCGACGATCTGAATGGGCCGAACTCATCGGAGCCGTATGTGCTGGTCGATTACCTCGAAGCCGACCAGCGCCCGGCGATGAGCGTCTTCCGCGTCCTGCGCGAGAAAGATCCGTGGTTCTTCGATTATCCCGCCACCGCCGGCACGGTGTTGCAGGCGCCGATGCCGCTGCCCCTGCTGCCCCTGCCCCTGGACGGCGCCGGCAAGGTCATCCATCGGGAGGTGGACGCCGACTCCGACCCGCCGGCCAACGAATTGGAAGAGGAGAATGAGGCCTACGCACTCTTCACCATGAAGGACCGGAACGGCACGACGTGGATTCATCGCGGGCCGCATGATGAGGAGAACTCCCCGTCGTTCCAGATGCAGTTCTTTTATCGAATGCGGCCGGGTTTTTATTTCCCGGACCGGGAGGCCCCCGCGCAGCCGCCCGCCGGGACGAATCTGCCCTATCTCCGCCCGTATGCCAATCCCGACGATGTGGCGGCGGGGTATGTGGGCGATGCGGTCACCGGCAATCCGCTCTCGATCGTCTTCAACCCGGTCTGGCCCGCCAACGTGCCGGAACTGCGTCTGGGCCAAACGCTGACCCTGGCCGCCGCCGGGCTCCCGCAGGTGCGCGGCAATACCAGCCTGGAAGTGGTTTACCAGCAGTCTATCGCCCTCCAGGAGGCGCCCGATGATGAGGATGACTACGAGCCGCTCAAGAGCGCCGTCCTCTTCGACCCCACACGGGCCAAGACATATGAGTTTTCCGCGGCCGGACTGGCCGCCATTCCGGACAGCGTCAAGACCAGCAATTATCAAGGCAAAACGTATTTCCCGAACCTGCCGCCCCATCTCAGCCGGCGCTTGTATATGGACCCGAATGTCGGCCCTTCGGGCGCGCTGGTCTTCATCGGCGAGTTCAAGGATGAGATCGTCGGTGACGATTATCTGCTGCCGAACGTCCTGAGCCCCGCGGAGGTGGCTCTGGTGAAAGACTTATGCAACAGCAGCGATACAGACCGCTCGAGGTGGAACACAGCCATCGACGGCCTGAGAGCCACCCGCGAGCAATTCGTGGAAGACTCTGCGCGGCCGGGAACCTACACCGTCGATGACACCGTGCGTTTTTCCGCGACTGAACCGGTGGAGATCACCGATGACGACCAGGCGGTCGATTCCTACGCACTGAGCGCGACCGGCGGGGGCACGGGGTATATCGTGTTGCTGGCGGGCGGTGGGGAAGCCTTCACGCCCTCTGGCGAACCGGTGGCGCTGCACATCATCCGCGTTCCGGGGCCGCTCTACCGCGGGGGATTGAAAGGAATCGCCCCCTCCAACCCGCTGGACGAGCAGTTCACGCTGCAATACAGCGGCGATTTCGCCGGGCATCCACAGGAGTACGAATTCGAGTGGCGCTACGGCCGGCCGGTCGTTGGACTGCCGCCCGAGCTTTATTCCCTCACGCCTCACCTGACGATGGGTGACGGGAGCTGGACCTTGATCAACCATCCACCCGGGAATCCGGCCCCCTTGCGGGCTCCGGGGCCGGATCTTTCGACGCTCAGCCCGGTCACCTTGCCGGCCAACGGACCTTTCGCGATCAGGGACAACACGGAGGCGGCCAGCACCGAGGGGAGCCCGCCGCTCGCCGTGCTGCGACGGGAGTTCGTCTATTTGCCGCCCGCGGAAAGCTCCCTGTCCAGGCTCTTTCTCAGCCTTTCCATCAGCGGCAGCGCCGAAGTCGATGCTCCGGTCGGTCTCACCGCCTGGCTCAACGGCGAGCCGGTGGTCACCTGGAATGTCCGCGGCGAAGACGACAGCCTCCTCACCGGACCTCCCGGCGGCACCTTCACCCCTCTGCCCCTGGTCTTCAGTCTGCCGACCACGGTCCTCCGGTCCGGCGTGAATGTGATCACGCTGGAGTTGCACACCACCGATGAGGCCGGCAGCCTCGCCCAGGTCAATGCGCGCTTCGAAGCGGAGCACCTGGAGCTTGATTTGGATGGTTGGGATTCCCTGGGTGCCGGCCCCGGTGAGGCCATCACGCCTCAGGGAGGCATTGCCGGAAAAAACCGTCACACCTTGGGCGGCCCGGGCCTGCTCACTCTGACCGACAATTACTTCATCGTCCGCTACCGGGCGGTGAGCGAAGACCACGCGGCCTACGATGAGGACGGCGGCTGGTCCACCTGGACCGAGCCGCAGCTCGTGGAAGGCTGGATCAAGCGCGTGCTGGCGGGCATCAACCCCTTCCAGCAGCGGATCACCGATCTTTACAACAACGCCGTCAACACCGAGGTCAGCCTCGTCAGCCAGGCCGGCCGGCGCTGGGAGGGCGACATCGCGTTGAACCTCGAAAACGTCAACGCCGCCGGCTTGATCGAGATCTACGAAACCGTGCTGCGGCGCGGGAAAATGCTCAGCATCGAAGGCACGCCGCCACTCAGCGATGCCGGCGCCAACGACGCGCTCCTGCTCGCGGCAGGGTATCTCAACGATCTCTATCTCATCCTCCACAACGAAGCGTATGCCGACGCCGCTGATTCCACCATCGCCTTCGGCACCGACGGCGGCGACTACGGCTCGGTCGTGACCAGCCTCTTCGCCTTCCGGGGCCAGATGGCCAGCGTGCTGGAGGAAGAACTGGCCCTGTTGCGCGGGCGCGACGATTTCCTCCAGCCCGGTACCCGCACCGCGCCCTATTACAACCGGCTGGTCTGGAATTACACACGCGGCATTGACGCCGGCGAGGCCATTTACGCCCTCAATTACAACATCAAGGATCGGGACCTCGACGGCCTGGTCGGCCCCGCCGATGCCGCGCAGGCCTACCCGCAGGGTCACGGCGACGCCTACGGCCACGCCTTGACCGCGCTCACCGGGTACTACGGATTGCTGCGCAACACGCATTTCTCGTGGACCCCGCGCATCGAGGCGGTCACCGTGCTCGGCCGGGCGGTTTCGGTCGATTACCAGGACGAACGCAAGTTCGCCGCCGCCGCGGCCGCCCTCGCCCGCGCCACCAGCCAGACGGTGGACCTGACCTACCGGCAGCAATACACCCCCTCCGACACGCCGTCCTGGGCAAATTTGAAAGACGGACGTCATAACTCCGCCACCGCCATCACCCGGCGATGGGGCACCGACGATTGGGCCAGCCGCGGTGGGCAGGGAGCGTATTTCCACTGGATCACCGCCAATTCCTTCCTCCCGCACGAGGATCCCGATCCCTCGCATGAAGGCATCCAGAAGATCGACCGCACCACGGTGCCGGAGTTGACCGAACTGGCCGCCCAGGCCGCCGCCATCCAGACCAGCCAGGACACCGCCGACGCCCGGTTGAATCCGCTGGGGCTGAGCCATTCCGCGCTGCCCTTCGACATTGACCCCAATTTCCTCGACGTCGGCTCCACCGTGCAAGGAAAGATGTATTTCCCCCAGATCCTGGAACGCTCGCTCAAGGCCCTGCAGAATGCCGCCGGCGCTTTCCAGCGCGCCGGCACCGTCACCGAATTCCTGCGCCGCCAGGGCGACAGCCTCGACGACCAGCGGGCGGCCATCTACGAGCAGGAACGGGCGTTCGAGGCCGCGTTGGTCGATATTTACGGCACGCCTTACTCCGATGACATCGGACCGGGGCGGACATGGGCGCAGGGTTATGAAGGTCCGGACCTCATCCACTATGCCTATGTGGATCAGGTGGAGAAACTGACCGCCGCGCCGGACGAGGAGACGACGAAAATCACCTTCCGGACCACCACCGCTTTCAATGATGAGACCTCCAATCTCGATTTCAAACCGGAGTTGGCAGATCCGGATGAAATGCTTACCATCACCGTCAACGAGCGCGGTGAAATGGTGAAACCTGAGGAATGGACCGGCCGCCGCGCGCATCCCGGCCGCCTGCAAACGGCGTATTCCGACTGGATGACCGCGCGCCGGGAACTGCTTGAGGCCGCCGAAGACGTCCAATACGCCACCTTGGTCATCGACCGGCAGTTGAAGCTGTATGCCTCCGCGGCCGACGCGGGGGGAAAGGCGGTCAAACTGGAAAGGGACAACACTACCCTCTATGGAACGCTCACGCCGGTTCGGATGGCCCTGGAATCGGTTTCAAGATATCTGGAGATGTCGGTCGATTTGCACGATAGCTTAAAGGACATAATTGATGACGGGACTCCGTCAGTGATCGGGGCGGCGACAGATAGCTTCTTCCCTGTGCGTTTCATCGCCACGTTGCTCAATAGCATGGCCCAGAACGGGATTCGAGGCTCCATCAATGCCTTGACCTTTGCCACTTCGGGGATCGAACACACCATCGAGATGACCGAACGCCTCAACGCCCTCGCCACCAGCGAATCGGCCTGGAAGCATGAAAACTTGCAGTTGCTTCATGATCTGAGGATGGCGGTCGAGGACAGCGTCACCCAGCAGCGGGATCTGGACGGCGCACTGCGGCGGTTCGACCAGGCGGAGCGCGACCTGCTCACCCTGCAGAGCGAAGGGCTGCGCATTCGCAAGGAACGCGAGGTCTTCCGCCAGCGGGCGGCGGCCATCATCCACGGCTACCGCACCAAGGACTTCGCCTTCCGCGCGTTCCGCAGCGAGGCTCTGGAAAGCTACAAGCTCCTCTTCGACAACGCGGCCCGCGCCACCTTCCTCGCCGCCCGCGCCTACGACTACGAAACCGGCCTGCTGGACACCGACCGCAGCCCGGCGGCCGCCGAGTTTTTCAACGCGATCGTGAAAGCCCGCGCCCTCGGGGTGGTCGACGAATCCGGCAACCCGCAATTCGGCGGCTCCTCCAGCGGCGATCCGGGCCTGGCCGGGCTGCTGGCGAGGTTGCAGGCCGACTGGTCGGTGGTGGAATCCCGGCTCGGATTCAACAATCCCGACCGCTACCGCACGACGTTCTCGTTGCGAACGGAAAATTTCCGCATCCTCAACGGCGCGGAGGGCGACGGCGCCTGGCGCACGGTGCTCGACAGCGCGCGCATGAGCAACATCCTGGAGGATCCGGACGTTCTCCGCTATTGCCTGCAGGCCGGTGATCCCGGGGGCTTGGCGGTGCCGGGGTTCGTGATTCCGTTTTCGAGCACCATCCAGCCCGGGAGGAACTTTTTCGGTCACAGCCTGGCGGGAGGCGACAGCGCGTTCTCGCCCTCCTCCTTCGCCACCAAAATCCGCGCCAATGGGATCGCCTTCCAAGGGTACATCGGGATCGCCTCGCCCAGCTCGGCGTCCGGGGCGACCTCCGGGGCAGGCGGACAGAGCCCGGCGGATCCGTGGACCGGGTTCACCGATCCCAACGCCCTGAGCGCCACGCCCTACGTGTATCTGATCCCGGCCGGGCAGGACTTCATGCGTGCCCCGGCGCTCGGCGATGCGGGCGCGATCCGCAGTTGGCAGGTGGAGGACCAGGCCATGCCGCTGCCCTTCAACATCGGCCAGACGCCGAACAATACCCTGAACACCTGGCAGGGAGCCCTTGCCTTGACCGAGTCGCCCTTCATCCTGCGCAAACACCAGGCTTTCCGCGCGATTCCCGACAGCGTGCCGTTCTCCGATGGCATCGGCTTCACCAACACCCGGCTCATCGGCCGCAGTGTATGGAACAGCCAGTGGAAACTGGTCATCCCCGGCAACACCCTGCTCGGTGACGCCTCGAAAGGCACGCGCATCTTCGCCGACACCGTCAAAGACATCAAACTCCACTTTGAAACCTATTCCTACTCCGGCAACTGACATGAAACGCGCGCTCACTTTTTTCTGCGGGCTGCTCGTGCTGGCGGCTCTTTCCGAAACGGCTCCGGCCTTTCCGCCGGCACCCTACCACACCGTCCACGGCCTGGTGCGGGATGAGCAGGGCCGTCCGCTCGCCAGCCAGGAGGGGACCGTCCACCTCCTGGGCGCCTCCAATCAACAGATCGTCTATGCCCCGGTGGGCGCGGCCGTCGGCCCGGGGGAAAACTACATCCTGCGGGTGCCGATCGACTCCGCGACCGACGCCCGCCTTTACCAGGTGAACGCCACCCGGCCCGCGCTGCCGTTTACCATCCGCGTGGTCATCAAGGGCGTCGTCCACGTGCCCATCGAAATGACCGGCGCCACCTGGACCATGGGCAAAGCGGCTCAAAACACCCGACTGGACCTCACTCTCGGAGTGGACAGCGACGGGGACGGCCTGCCGGACGCCTGGGAACAGCGGCTCATCGATTCGGACGAGTCCGGACGCCTCAAGAGCCTGGCCGACGTGCGGCCGGAGGACGACGCCGACAGCGACGGGTTCACCAACCTTCAGGAATACCTGATCGGCACCTACGCCCTGGACCTGCTCGACGCGCTGAAGCTGGAAGTGGTGGCCACCACCGAGGAGGCGACGCAACTGGAGTTCACCGCCATCACCGGGCGCAGCTACCGCCTTCGTTCCTCGACGGACGCCGTCACCTGGACCCACGAGTCCTTCGCCATCGAACCGGGCGGCGAATTGTCGGGCCGCTGGCAGGCCGATGACATCCGCCTGCTGAATGTCTTTGTGCCACGGGACGCGACGACCCCCACCAAGCTCTTCCGGCTCTATGTGGATTGACGGTGTGTCATCGCGGTTGCGCCGCCACAGGAAAGCCGCCGCCGGCGCCCTGGCGCTGTTTCTGGCGGGCGGCCTTCTTGTCTTTCTCCTGTGGCCTGAGACGCCTTCCGGACCGCCGGAAGTGACTCGGGACCAACTGGAAATGCGCGACAAGCGGCTTTGCCTGCTCGGCGAGACGCGGCCTTACTCGGGATTGCTGGTCGAAAGCTACGGAGGCATCACCCGAAGGAAAAGCGCCCTCCCCCTCGAAGACGGCCTCATTCACGGCGTGGTGCGCGGCTGGCATGAGAACGGCCAGGTCGAAGTGGAGGAGCACTTCGTCAAAGGCGTGTCCCACGGCCTGCGCACTCGCTGGCGTCCGGACGGAGAAAAGCGCTCCGAGACGGAAGTCGTCAACGGACAACTTAACGGACGCCACACCGAATGGCATGAGAACGGCGAAAAAGCCGTGGAGATGACCATGGTGGACGGCAAGGCGGAAGGCGTGGTCGAAGCCTGGCATCCGGACGGAACCCTGAAATCCCGCACGGTTATGAAACACGGCGAGATCAGAGAGCAGAAATTCTTCTCCTCAACCGAGCCGGCAGCCTCAGGACGGGCCGTCTCCACGAATCGATGACGGTATGATGATGAACTTTATCAGGATCTCCGCCCTCGCGCTTTCCGGCTTGGCGCCGTCCCTGGCCGCCCAGGTGCCTCGTCTGCTCGACTATCAGGGGCGCATCGCCGTGCAGGGGGTGAATTTCGACGGCGACGGACAGTTCAAGTTCGCCTTGGTCGATGGCGCGGGCACGCTGACGTATTGGAGTCATGACGGCACCTCCATCGCCGGCGGACCTCCGGCATCGTCGATCGCCCTGCCCATCGCCAAAGGGCTCTATGGAGTGCGGTTGGGCGACACTTCGGTAGCCAACATGTCCGCCCTCGCACCGGCCGTGTTCGACCATCCCGATGTCCGCCTCCGCGTCTGGTTCGACGACGGAACGACCGGCTTTCAACAACTCACGCCCGACCGCCGGATCGCGGCCGTCGCTTATGCCCTGATCGCGGAAGAGGTGCCCGACGGGGCTATCACGGCCGACAAACTGGCCCCGAGTGCGGTGACCACCGCGAAGCTGGCGCCGGGATCGGTGACCGCCGACAAATTGTCCCCGGATGTGACGCTCGGCTCGGCCCCGGAAGGAGTGCTGCTGGTTTCCGTCGATCCGGCCGATCCGGTTTTACTTGGCTTGAGTTATCGAGCGATCCATTCCTTTCCCGGTGGCCAGTGGGAAGACCCCGGCGCGAACGGGCCGCCTTCGGGCCGCCGCCGTCACAGCGCGGTCTGGACCGGCTCGTCCATGACCGTCTGGGGCGGCGAAGTGAGCGGCCTGCTCAGCGGCCAGGGAGGCACTTACACCCCGGAAACGAACTCCTGGACGCTGCTTCCCGCATCTTCGGTGTCCCCGGCCCGGGCCGATCATACCGCGGTCTGGACCGGCGCGCGCCTGATAGTGTGGGGTGGCGTGACGGCCTCGGGAGTTTCGAACACGGGTGCTTTGTATGATCCGGCGTCGCAAACCTGGCTCGCCACGAGCGACACGAACGCCCCCGATGCCCGCTCCGGACACAGCGCGGTCTGGACCGGCGCGCAAATGATCGTCTGGGGCGGCGGGAATGCCTCCGGGGCGCTCGCTTCCGGCGCCGTTTACACCCCGCCCGCCGGCGCCTTGGCCGATGGCAACCACGGCGTCTGGACGGCACTGCCCACAGCCGGTTCTCCACCCTCCGCTCGCCGCGATCACGCCGCGGCCTGGGTGGGCGACCGCCTGATCGTCTGGGGCGGCGAATCCTCAGACGGCACGGCATTGAACGACGGCGCTTCCTGCAATCCTGCCAGCGGTGCCTGGACGGCGCTGCCCGCCAGCGGGTTGTCACCCCGCCTGGGACACACCGCGGTGGCCGCCGAGGGACAACTCATCATTTTCGGAGGGGCTTCGGTCCGTCTCGGCGCCGTGCTTGATGACGGGGCGATCTACAATCCGGCAACCTCATCGTGGACCGCCCTCTCTGCGAACGACGCACCCGCCGCTCGCGCGTTTCACAACGCGGTGTGGACGGGCAGCGAACTCCTCGTCACCGGAGGCGAAACCGGCGCCGGACAAGCGGTGACCTCCGCGGGCGCCTACCACCCCGCCCGCGGGCGATGGCGTCCCCTGCCGTTGGCGGCGTCCGCCTCCACGCGCCAAACCGCGCTCTGGTCCGGACAGCATCTGATCGTTTTCGGCTCCAGCGGCCTCCTTCTTCTCGATCCCAAGCCGCCGCTCACACTGTATGGGAAATACTGACGCCTTTCCCGTCCGGACGAGTCTCCGCGGAAAAGCGGGCCTGGGCTTCGCGCTCGGGCTCGGTTTCTGGACGGCGCTGCCGTCCGCGGCGGCTCAATCCCGCGCCAGCGCGCATTACAAAATCGTGGCCGATGTCCTGGATGCCGGCGGCGGCATTGCCTCCAGCGCGGCGTATGACTTCGTTTCCAGCGTCGGCGGAGTCACTGGCCTTCAAGCCTCCGCGAATGTGGGCAACCGCACCGGTTACATCGGCCAGCTTTACGAGGTCGCGCTCGCCCTGGACGTGCCCGCCGGCCCGCTGGAGGTCCATGAAGCGACGTCCTTCACGCTCCACGCCACGGAGCTATGGGACGACGGCACCTCATGGAAACTGCCGCCCGCTGAAGTCGCCTGGACCTTCGCTTCCGGTCAGGAATTCGCCACCCTGCACCCTGGCGGCCTGCTGGATACCCACACGGTCTATCAAAACAGTACCGTCCACCTCATCGCCTCGCGGCCGCCGTTTTCCGTCGCGCTCCTCATCACCGTGCTCGACAGCGTGGAGGACAATCTCGGCCTCTACGCCGGAGACGACCTCCCCGACCTCTGGCAGGTCGAGCATTTCGGCCTCGACAATCCTCTCGCCGCCCCGGATCTCGATCCCGATGGTGACGGCAGCGACAACCGAAGCGAATACTTCGCCTTCACCTTGCCGCTCGATCCCAACAGCGTCTTCTCGGCCTCCATCGAGCCGGACGGCGCAGACGGCTGGAGCGTTCGCTTCTTGTCCATCGTCAACCGCCGCTACTGGTTGCAGTCCTCCCCCTCGCTGGAACCGGGCTCGTGGGCCGATGTCGCGGGCCCCGTGCCCGGCTCAGGTGGCGGGTTGTTTTTTCCCTTGCCGGAACCCTCGGGCGAAGATTCCCTTCATTTTCGTGTCGTCATGAGACCGTAAAACCTGAAGACGAGGTGCTCCCCGATCGGGAAAACAGGTTGCATCCTGATCCGGGGGCAGGTCCATTTTCGGGATGCTGCGTGCCGTCCACATTGCGGGGCTTTCGGTCATGGCGTCCGTTTTCGCGGCGGGCCACGCGGCTGCGTCGCCGGAAGCCGCGCAGGCGCAGGCGGTTCTGGACCAGCATTGCGTCAAATGCCACGGGCCGCTCGAAGAGAAGGCGGGGCTGTTGCTCGATACGGCCGAGGCTGTGCTCGCCGGGAGCGAGAACGGACCGGTCGTAGCGCCCGGGAACCCGGACGAGAGCTTGCTGGTTCGCGTGCTCAGTCCGGATTCCGACCCGCACATGCCGCCGAAGAGGCAGCTCGCGGATGCCGAGATCACCGCCGTGCGCGCCTGGGTGAGCCGGCTCGGCGCGCCTGCGGTGGATCCCGTGGCGGAGGCAACGGAGGCGGCCGGCGCAGCGCCTGGCGCGCCCGCTCCGCAATCGATCGACGATTTC
>CAZYHO010000004.1:0-2840 GCA_964647495.1 uncultured Akkermansia sp.
GCGGGGTGGGGCGGAAATCCGGGTGTCTTGTTCCAGTGGGGATTGACGCCGGCGGGATCGGCCCGTGAATCCGCGAGGATGGCGGATGCTCAGCTCTATGAACTTGCCCTGACGCCTGCGGGGCGCCTGCACCTGGTGGCCAGTCCGGAGGGATCGGCCGTGCTGGGCGGGTTTCGTGACGCGTTCGATCGTTCGAGTGGCGCCGGGTTGCTGGCGTTTGCCGCGCACCGGTCGGCGACCGATGGCTGGCCGGCGGAAGCAGTGTACTGGCGCGAGTTCGCCGGCCTCTTCTTGCAGGCGCTGGCTCATTCTCCCGAGGCGGTGAATGCCGCGGCCAATCCGCCGCCGCCGACCGATCGTTTTCTCGACCTCGTCCTCAGGCTGCCGGCGATGCGCGGGGCCGAGTACGCCACTCCGGCCACGTTGACGGCTCTCTGGCAGGCGGCGGCGGACGAAAGCGCCGCGCAGTCGAAGGCGGCCGGCGGACTGAAACCCTGGCTGCAAGCGATCAATCCGGCGCTCAGCCTGCTCGGCCGCGTCACGTTCCATCTCGCCGAAAACAAAGGCTCGGCGGACCGGCCGTTCGCCTTCATGGCCACGTTCACCCACCGGCTTTCCGCCCAGGAAAAGCCGGTCCACCTTCCCCTGGCGCGGGCGCTGCAGGAATATGCCGGCGCCCGCAACCAGACGGCCTTGCGCTCGTTGCTGGAGCCGGTGCAACGGGCGGCCGACCGCAGCCGATGGGCCGCGGATCTGGTCGAATCGCGCCGCGTTTTCCAGCCGCTCGCGTGGACGCCGCACGATGCCCACGCTTTCCTCAAGGAAGCGGCCCTCCTCGAGGAATGCGGCATCGTCGTACGCATCCCGAACTGGTGGCGCGGCGGTGCCGCGCCGCGCCCGCGCGTTCAGGTGCGCCTCGGCGATGCGGCCGCCTCCGGCTTCGGAGTGGAGGCGCTGCTCAATTTCAGCGCCGCGGTGGCGCTCGACGGCGAGGAACTCACCGAGCAGGAAGTGAAGTCGCTTCTCGCCGCCGAGGGCGGGCTCGTTCTCTTGCGCGGGCAATGGGTCGAGGTGGACAAGGAAAAGCTCCAGGCCGTCCTCGACCATTGGCGGCAGGTCGAGCGGGAAGCGGAAGACGGCGTGTCTTTTCTGCAAGGCATGCGGCTCCTCGCCGGTTTCCGGGAGGGGAGCGCCGCGGGCGCGGACGACGGCGCCGCCGCGGTCGCCGACTGGTCGAGCGTGGCCGCGGGCGACTGGCTGCGCGACACGCTCCAGCGAATCCGCAACCCGGCACTCGTGGAGGCCATGGACCCCGGGAGCGGACTGCGCGCCACTTTGCGCCCGTACCAGGCCGACGGCGCCCGCTGGCTCTGGTTCCTGCAAAGCCTCGGCCTCGGCGCCTGCCTGGCCGACGACATGGGCCTTGGCAAAACCCTCCAGGTCATCGCGCTTCTCAGCCAGTTGCGGCGGGAAATAGCGCCTCCCGAGGCCCCGCCCTCGCTCCTCGTTTCTCCCGCCTCGCTGCTGCGCAACTGGACCGCGGAAATCGCCCGCTTCGCCCCCCACCTCCGCACGCTCATCGCCCATCCCGTCGCCACCGAAGGCGACTGGTGGAAAACCGGCGCGACCGGGACCGTCGACTGGCGCGCGGCCGACCTCGTGCTCACCACGTACGGCCAGGCGGCGCGCCTCAAGTGGATCGAGAAGACGCGCTGGCGGCTGGTCATCCTCGACGAAGCCCAGGCCATCAAGAATCCCGGCGCCCAGCAGACCAAGGCCGTCAAACGATTGCAAGGCGCGGCGCGCATCGCGCTCAGCGGCACACCGGTCGAGAACCGTCCCGGCGATCTGTGGTCGCTCTTCGATTTCCTCAACCCCGGCCTGCTCGGAACCGCCACGGAATTTTCCCGCTCCTTGAAGTCATTCCAGAGCGCCGTGCCGCCCGACTACGCCCCGCTGCGGCGCCTCGTGCAGCCGTGGATATTGCGCCGCCTGAAAACCGACCGCTCCATCATCGCCGATCTGCCGGACAAAACCGAGATCACCGTGTCCTGCGGCCTCACGAAAAAGCAGGCCGCCCTTTACGAACACGCGGTCGCGGAAATGGCGCGCCGCCTGAAAGACAGCGACGGCATCCAGCGCCGCGGCCTGGTGCTCGCGTACCTCATGCGGTTCAAGCAAATCTGCAATCACCCCGCGCAGGGTGTTCCGGACGCCGAGTTCGACCCGGCCCACAGCGGCAAGTTTCTCCGCCTCGGCGAACTCTGCGAGGAGATCGCCAGCCGCCAGGAAAAGATCCTGGTCTTCACGCAGTTCCAGGAAATGACCGAGCCGCTGGCGAGATACCTGCGCGATGTGTTCGGACGCGACGGGCTCGTCCTCCACGGCGGCACGCCGGTCAAGCAGCGCCCGAAACTCGTCGATGCCTTCCAGCGCGACGAAGGCCCGCCGTTCTTCGTGCTTTCCCTCAAGGCGGGTGGATCCGGGCTCACCCTCACCGCCGCCAGCCACGTCTTCCACTTCGACCGCTGGTGGAACCCGGCCGTCGAAAACCAGGCCACCGACCGCGCTTACCGGATCGGTCAGCGGCGCAATGTGCTCGTCCACAAATGCGTCTGCCGTGGCACCCTCGAAGAACGCATCGACACCATGCTCGCCGAAAAACGCCAGCTCGCCGAAGCCCTGCTCGGACCCGACGGCGGACCCGAACGACTGCTCACAGAGATGAACGACGACGAACTCCTGCGATTCGTTTCTCTCGACCTCCATAGCGCTGCTGCCGATGTTCTATGAGCAATGGGCACATGGGGCTCATGGGCACATGCGGCCTATGAGCCCCA
>CAZYHO010000004.1:2850-30611 GCA_964647495.1 uncultured Akkermansia sp.
CCATGAACCATGAACCATGAACCATGAACCATGAACCATGAACCATGAACCATGCCCCCCATCACAAATTCTGGACAAGTGGGCACGGTGACACATGATCCCGCGCCATGAGTTGGAAAAGCCGCGATTCTTATTTTGCTCCCTACGTGCCCGTGGCGGAGCGCCGCCGCCAAGCCCAGGCCCTTGCCACCAAGGCCGCCAAGAGCGGAAAATCGATGTCGCCGGTCACCATCGAAGGGCGAAAAATCGCCAGCACCTTCTGGGGCCAGTCGTGGTGCGATCACCTCGAATCGTACAGCGACTACGAGAACCGCCTGCCCCGCGGTCGCACATACGTGCGCAATGGTTCGGTCATCGACCTGCAGATCGGGCGAGGCTCGATCGCCGGCCAGGTCTACGGCAGCTCACTCTACAAAGTTAAAATCACGATTGCCGAGATGGACCCGAAGGCATGGAGCACATTCAAATCGCGCTGTGCCGGCAAGATTTCCAGTCTCATGGATTTGTTGCAGGGCCGCCTGGACAAGGGAGTGCTCGCCGAAATCACCAGCAAGACCGGCGGGCTTTTCCCCAGCCCCAAGGAGATCAGGTTTTCCTGCTCCTGCCCCGACGGCGCCTTCATGTGCAAGCACATCGCCGCCGTCCTTTACGGCGTCGGCGCGCGCCTCGACACCCAGCCCGATCTCTTCTTCACCCTGCGCCGCGCCGAATTGCAGGAACTCCTCTCCGCCGCCGCCGCCAGCGCTTCCAACGCCTCCGCCGGTCCGGACACCGACACCCTTGCCGCCGAGAACCTCAGCGCCCTCTTCGGAGTCGATATCGAAGACTCTTTCACACCTGCGGCGACCAAATCAGCGCCCAGGAAATCCCGCACCGCCAGAAAAAAAGCCGCCCCCGCTCCGAAAAAACCGGCACGCCCCGCCGCGGCTGCCGCCGCCGCCGCAGCCGCATCGCCGAAAAAACCCGCACCCAGGCCCACCCCAATTCGAAGACGCCGCGGCGGCGCCACGCGTGCCTCGAAAAACGCCAGGTGATCGACCGGCCGGAGAGGCGTTCACCTGTCCGGTGGTGTTGATTCGGGCAGGGATGGCACGGCGGGTTCCGCGGGCTGCAAGGACTCGGGCGACTGATCGGCGGGCTCGGGCTCGGATTCGGTTTCAGGCTCGGGCTCAAGCTCGGGCTCAAGCTCGGGTTCCGGCTCAGGCTGCGCTTCGGGAGGTGGATTCGGGAGGTCACCCAGGAGTGAACGGCGGAAGAGGGCGCGGAGGGGGGTGTCGGCGCGGAGGAACCAGGTTTCCTGGACTTCGCGGTGTGAGGAGGCGACGAGGGCGCCGATGAGGGACGTGGCTTCGGGGGTGGTGATGATGACGTCGGCCTGGCTGAGGAGGGTGTTGTCTTCGGGAAACTCGTTGGTTGCGCCGCCGCCGAATCGCCGGAAATACCATGGGAGCGGGTATCCGTGTTCGGGATGAATGATAAAGACGTTGAAGTCCTGTGGATCGCCGCCGCGCGAGTTGGCGGCTTCGTTGACCTGCCGGACGAGGCGGAGCAGATCGGGTGACGTGTGGGAATAGACGTAGGGATTGTGTTCCGGATCGGCGGGCCACTGGTAGTTTTGGCGCCAGAGCTGAATGCCGAGGTAGATGGTGGTGGAAGCGAGGAAGCTCCAGACGACAAGGCGGCAGAATTGTCCCCAAGGCGCGCTGAGCAGGGCGGCGGCGCCGATGCCGGCAAGGAGGAGGATGGCGTGTCCGGCGCCGAGGATGCTCCAGGGGGTCTTGTAGGCGATGAGGGAATAGCCGCAGAGGAGAGCCACCGCATAGAGCGCTAGAAATCGTTGAAGGCGCACGTTTTCGTAGCGCGACGGCGTGGTGAAGAATGCCTTGCCCGCGCCGATGACGGCCAGGACGATGAGCGGCCACTCGCCGACGGGAAACCCGTCCGCATCCCGGCGCCCCCACAGCAGTGTGAGATACCACCACCAGGGTTTTTCGTGTCCGGCGCCTTCGGCCCGTCTGGCGTACTCGACATAACTCTTGAGCGAATCGAAGAACTGGCCCGGTTTGCTGAAAAAGCCGGAGAACAACACGAAGGAAACCAGGCCGGCGACCACGGCCGCGAGCATGATGTGCAGAGCCAGTGGCGGGTTGGAGCGCATCGAACGCCGGTTGATTTGCCCGAAGCCTGTGCCGCTGAGGAAAAACTCGATGCCCCATGTGGCGACGACGGCGAGTCCGGCCGCGATCACCTGGATGAGAAATGTTTCTTTGGCCACGTGCATCAGGCCGACCGCCACCCCGACGAGCGCCATCCATGCCGGGTGCCGCGAGACCGCGTAACGCCAGCCTGCCGCAATGGCCAGTGCCGTCATGAAGACCAAGGGCACTTCCATGATGTAGTACCGGCTGTAATAAACGAGCATCGGCGAGATCGCCGTGAACAGCATGGCCCAGATGGGGGCGCCGCGTCCGAGGCCGTCCGCCATGAGCCACACCGCCAGAACCAGACCCAGTGAATACAGCGCCGGTGTCAGCCGCAGCAGGAATTCCGTGAGTTCGACAGGAGAATCGACACCCGTGATCCAGCAGAGCGCGCGCGTCGAGTAGACGAGCAGCGGGCCGTGCCCGTCGGCGGAGTGGTACTCATAGGAGCCGCCGCTGAGCATGGGGGCCAGATAAACCACGGCCTGCACGGCTTCGTCGGTGTGCATCACGCGCCGTTCGAGCCAGGTGAACCGCGTCACCAGCGTGAGAACCAGGGCCAGTATGAAGAGGCCGGCCGCCGTGGAAATCTGGCTGGCGGCGGCGCGCGAGTGCGGTGTGTTCAGGCGAATAGCCACGATGGTCGGTGCGATCAAGTCCGCCATGCCGCAAGCGCGCGGAAGCAGAGCGAATCGCCATGATGGCGGCAGGGCCAGTGGGCGCAAGGTGGGAATCGGGGAGGCAGGGAGGTTTCCACATCGGCTGGCTTTGCCTGGTCGTGGAAAGCCGCTAGAGTGAGGGATGCCTGCCCCCGCCTGGATCGATATGCACACGCGCCGCAGCCGTTTTCTGATGCCGGTGATGTGGTTGATAGCGGGCGGTTTCGCGAGTGCGGTCGCGACTGACTGGGAAGGGCTGGGACCCTCGTCGCGACGGACCGGCCTGGTGATTTCCGAGATCCATTACCATCCGCCGGAGCGGCCCGACGGCCGAAACCTGGAGTTTGTCGAGATTTCCAACACTCATCCATGGGCCGAGGATATCGGAGGATGGCGGCTTGCGGGGGATGTGGAGTACACGTTTCCGGAGGGGACCGAGATTGCGGGCGGCGGCGCCGTGGTGGTGGCGAAGGCGCCGGCGGACGTGGCGGCCGTCTACGGTCTCACCGGTGTGCTCGGCGGATTTCCACAGAACCTATCGAATCAGGGTGGCACGCTGCAATTGCGCAAACCGCGCGGCGCCATCGTCCTCGAGGTCACGTGGGATGACCGTGAGCCGTGGCCCGTGGCCCCTGATGGCGCCGGCCACTCGCTGGTTCTCGTGCGGCCGAGCTACGGTGAAGCCGCGGCGGCCGCCTGGGCTGCGAGTCCGTTGGTGGGTGGCTCGCCCGGCGCTGGCGACACGCAGCCGAACGGCGCGCTGGACCGCGTCGTCATCAACGAAATCCTGGCGCGTCCGGCTTCGGGGGCGGTCGATTTCATCGAGTTGCGCAACGATGGAACGGAGGAAGTCGATCTTTCCGCGTGCCGGCTGAGCGACGACATGGACGAACTCGGGAAATTCGTGATCCCGGCCGGCACGACGCTGGCGGCCGGCGGAGTGATCGCGTTCAGCGACGCGGCGTTGGGTTTTGGGCTTTCGTCGGCGGGCGAGACCGTGTGTTTTTCGAATCCGGACGGCACGCGCGTGCTGGACGCGGTGCGCTTCGGAGGCTCCGCGGCCGGGGTGTCGATGGGTCGCGCGCACGATCGCAGCGGGCGGTTCAGGCCGCTGGCGGCTCCCACGCCCGGCGCGCCGAATACGGGCCTCCGGCTGCCCGATGTCATGATCAGCGAAATCTTTTTTGACCCTGTCAGCGACGACGACCGCGACGAGTGGCTTGAACTGCACAATCCAGGCGAGGCATCGGTCGACCTGGGCGGCTGGCGGTTTGCCGACGGCATTACTTTCACGATTCCGCCGGGCACGGTGATCCCGCCGGGCGGCTGGCTGGTGGTTGCCAAGGATGCGGAGCGAACGCGGGCCAATCATCCCGCGCTCGATCCGGCTGTCGTGACCGGCGATTACGCGGGCGTGCTCAGGAATGGTGGCGAACGGCTCACGCTCGTCCGGTCGGAGGCCTCGGGAAACCAGACGATCGATGTCGAGGTGGACAGCGTAACCTATCGGAGCCGCAGCCGTTGGAGCCGATGGGCGGCCGGGGGCGGATCCAGCCTGGAGGTCGTCGACCTGCGCGCCGATCGTGATCTGGCGTCGAACTGGGCGGACAGCGACGAGTCGGAGAAAGCGGCCTGGAGCGAGGTCAGCGTGGCGGGGGTGCTCGATCTGGGGCACACGGCTCTCAACGGAGCGGACCGCCTGCAGTTTTTCCTGATGGGTGAAGGCGAGGCGTTGATAGACGAGGTTGCGGTCATTCCGGACGGCGGATCGAATCTTCTGACCAATGGCGATTTCGAAGCCGGCCTGGGGGCCTGGAGACCACAGGGCAACCAGTCGCGCTCCTCGGTGGCCGATGGACTCGGGACCGCCGGGAGCCGGGCGTTGCATTTGCGCGCGAGCGACCGGGGTGAGCCTGACGGAAACCGCGTGTACGTGCCGTTCACGCCGCGGTTGAACCCGAACTCGCGGGCCACGGTGAAGGCTCAAGTCCGCTGGTTGCGTGGGCATCCGGAATTCATCCTGCGGCTCAAAGGCGGGTATCTCGAGACACTGAGCCGGCTGCGCACGCCGGCAAATCTGGGAACTCCCGGCGCCGCGAACAGCCGCGCCCTGCCGAACGCCGGTCCGGCGATCCACGATGTCATTCATCGTCCGGTGCTGCCGCGTGCCGCCACGCCGATCCGCGTCGAAGCCCGCCTCTCCGATCCGGACGGCATCGGGTCAGCCACATTGCGATGGCGCGTTCAGCCGTCCACGACGTTCGTGAGCGCTCCGATGCGCGACGACGGCCAGGAAGGCGATGCCGTGGCCGGCGACGGTATCTTTACAGGCACGCTGCCCGGACAAGTCTCAGGGGCGCTGATTGTTTTCAGGGTGGAAGCCGCCGACGCCGCCGACTCGCCCGGGACGGCTGTGTTTCCTCCGGACGCGCCGGCACACGAATGCCTGGTGCGCGTCGGCGATCCGGTGCCGGGTGGCGCATTCGGCCAATACCGGTTGTGGATGACGTCCGCCAATGCCGCGGCCTGGACGAGCCGTGAGAAATTCGGCAATGAACCGGTCGACGTCACATTCGTCTACGGCGGCGTGCGGGCGGTGTACGGCGCCGGCGCATGGTACGCCGGCAGCGAGGCGGCCACGCCGCAATACGGTTCACCGGTCAACGGCCCGCTCTGCGGGTACAATGTGGAAGTGCCCGAGGATGATCGTGTGCTCGACGAGGATCACTTTACGCTGGACCTTCCGATCCGCGACCCGACCGACCAGCGCGAGACTCTCATGTTCTGGATGGCCGAGCAGCTCGGGCTGCCCAACCTCTACCGGCGTTATGTTCATCTCTTCGTCAACGGAGTGCGCCGGGGTGTGATTTACGATGACGTGCAGCAGCCGGACCAGACGTTCATCGACCAGTATTTTCCGGACGATCCCGATGGCCCGCTTCACAAATCCAACAACTGGAACGAAGGCGCCGACAACGCCAGTTCGACCAGCAGCCCGGTCGACAACCTGCTGCGCCACTACCTGAGCGGCGGTCAGCCCAAGCTCGCGCGGTACCGGTGGAACTGGCGGCCGCGCGCTTCCCGCTCATCCAACGACTTCACGGATCTCCTGGCTCTCATCGACGCCGTCAATGCCCCGTCGGCGACCTACCGGACGGCGGTCGAAGCGGTGGTCGATGTCGAGAACTGGATGCGCACGTTCGCGTTTCATGACTTGTGCTCGTACTGGGACGGCTTCGGAAACCCGAACCACAAGAACACCTATCTGTACAAGCCGCCGGCCGGCCGGTGGGTCCAGTTCTCGTGGGACATGGATGTCGGGCTTGGGGTGTTCAACGACCCGGTCAACGCGCCGCTTTTTCCCACCACGGTCGACGCGAGGGTGGACGCGTTGCAGGCGTTTCCGGCATTCAGGCGGATATACTGGCGTACGATGCACGAGGCGCTGGCCACATTCTTCAGTGGAGCGGCCGTCACGCCTCTGCTGCAGAAGAAGTTCGCCACTTTCGCGCCCAACGGTGTCAATCTCACATCGCCCTTCGTGCCGAGTGGCGCTTATGGACTGAGCATTCCGCAGTGGATCGACCAGCGCCGCGCTTTCCTGCAGACACAGCTCAATGCGGTGGCCGCGACTTTTGCCTTGACCAGCCCGGCCGAAGTGACCGTCGAGGCGCCGGCCGTGACGTTTGCCGGCACCGCGCCGGTCGAGGTGCAAACATTGACGGTCAATGGCATTGCCCTGCCCGTGACTTGGAGCACGGTGACCCAGTGGCGCATCGCGGCAACGCCGGCTCCCGGCACACACGCGTACACTATTCGTGCGTTCGACTACAACGGCACGGAGATTGCATCGGCCACGGCGACCGTGACATTTAG
The DNA here is from genome assembly GCA_964647495.1 of uncultured Akkermansia sp. Taxonomy (GTDB): domain Bacteria; phylum Verrucomicrobiota; class Verrucomicrobiia; order Verrucomicrobiales; family V1-33; genus CAJBME01. The sequence continues at coordinate 9,587 of CAZYHO010000004.1, forward strand.
CGGCACGAGCCAGTGGCCGCCGCTCAAGATCAACGAATGGATGGCCGTCAATGACGGCGCGGTGGCCGATCCCGCCGACGGCAGCAATGATGACTGGCTTGAGCTTTTCAACCCGACCGACGAACCGGTCCTGCTCACCGGCTGGCGGCTGCGCGATCTCACGCCCGCTCCCACCGAGTTCATTTTTCCCGCTGGTTATGTGATTCCAGCCCGCGGGCGCCTGCTCGTCTGGTGCGATGGGCAGACGGCGCAGAGCGATCCGCCTGACGCGCCGCACTTGCCGTTCAACCTGTCCGGCGAGGGCGAGACGCTCACGCTCACATCGCCGGATGGAACTGTCATCGATCAAGTCACTTTCGGGCTTCAAGTCTCCAACGTGAGCCAGGGGCGCATCCCGGACGGGGCTTCGCAGATCGATTTCCTGATGGCGCCCACGGCGGCCGGCGCCAATTCAGCCGCCAGCCCGCCGCCACAGGCGATCGACGCGGTTTTGGCGGACGGCGTCGTGACTCTCACCCTGTCCACGGTGCCCGGTTTTTTCTACCAGTTGCAGACCAAGGAGTATCTCGGGGATCCCGAGTGGTCCGACGACGGCCCGCCTTTTCCCGCCACGGGCGACAGGCTCACGCTCACCTCGTCCCGCAGCTCATCCGCGCAGCGCTATTTCCGCGTCGTGCGTCAGCCTTGATCGGGCGGCACGCGTGACGCGAGGGCGACTTGCGGATCGCGTGGGCGACTTGCGATTGCGGACGGATCGTTCCGCGTCACGACGATGCCGATGCGAGTGTGCCATCGGCGACGCGGTAGAGGCGGTCGGGCTGAAATGTGTGCGTGGCCCAGTCGAGATGAGTGGTGGTGATAAGCTGCTGGGAGCCTTTGGGAAGGGCCTGGAGGAGGGAGTTGCGGCGGCGGGGGTCGAGTTCACCGAAGATGTCGTCGAGAAGGAGTAGAGGAGGGCGGCCGTGAAGGGCGAGGAGGAGCCGGGCCTGGGCGAGCTTGAGGGCGAGCGCGACGGTGCGTTGCTGGCCTTCGGAGGCGAAAGCGGCGGCGGGGCGGTCGTTGAGGACGAGGGCGAGGTCGTCGCGGTGGGGGCCGACAACGGTGAGCCGGCGGCGGGTTTCCTCGGTGGCGCTGGCGGCGAGGGCTGCGGGGAAATCGGGCGTGGCGCCGCTGACATAAGCGGGCTGGAGCGATTCCGTGGGGGAGTCGCTGATGTCGTGGTGAGCGGCGGTGGTCCAGGGGGTCAAGGCATCGACGAGTTCGGCGCGGAGGCGGGTCAGCGCGGTGCCGTGCTCGATGAGTGGCGCGGTGTAGGCGGCGAGCGCGCGCGGGTCGGTGCGCTCGTCTTTGAGCAGGCGGTTGCGCGAGCGGAGAGCTTTGTCGTAGGCGAGCAGGGCGGGCCGGTAGTCGGAGAACGCCTGGGATCCGAGGAAATCGAGGTACTTGCGGCGGCCTTCGGAAGCGCCACGGACAAGGCCGAGGTCGTCATTTCCCATCCAGACGAGCAGTGCCGTGTGGGCGAGGTAGCGGGATGGACCAAGCCCGGGTTCGCCGGCCGCGCTGAGGAGGCGCTTGCCGTCGCGCCAGAGGAATTTGAGCTGGATGGTCTGGCTGTCGGTGCCGGTGGTGGCACCAGATGCAGAGGCGGTCGTCACCAGATCGCCGGCCAGACCGAAACCTTGGTCCTGACCGAAGCGCGCGAGATCGGCAAGCGTGGCCGTGCGCGGCGACTGGAGCCGCAGGAGGACGCAGACCGCCTCGAGCAGGCTCGTCTTGCCTTGGGCGTTCGGACCGACGAACGCCGTGACGCCCGGATCGAGCGCACAGGCGACGCGTTCGAAGCATCGGAAGTTCTCAGCGCGCAAGGAGGAGAGGTGGGTCGTGGTCATTGGTCACTGGTCATTGGTCCTCATAGTTCGTCTGTCGCCCTGCGGTCGCGTTCCGGGCCTCTGTTCGTCTGTACACTGCGATCAAGAAAAAAGTCTTGTCGGAGGCGGTCTCTCTTCCTTATTCGTGGTGCGCCTCTCGCGTGTCCCTTAGCCTCCATTTACCGCCAACGCCACCCGCCACCAACATGAAGTGTCTCCATGAACTGCCTGCCAGCCCCTCGAAGCAAATGTCCGGCGGTAGCGGCAATCGACTTGTCCCGTTCGTCGCGTCGTTGGCATTCTTGACCGCGCTGGCGCCCACGTTTGCCGAGGAGGGGCCGGTCAATGCCACGCCCGCTGCCGCCACCGCGTCTGCCGGGCCCAAGGCCGCCGACGAAGGTGGCAAGACATCGATCCTGAAGCCCGGCGACCCCGCGCCGCCCCTGGCGCTGGGCACCTGGTTCAAGGGCGAGCCGGTGGAGGAGTTGAAGAAGGGTGAGTTCTACATCATCGAATTCTGGGCCACCTGGTGCGGGCCGTGCATCGTCGCCATTCCGCATGTCACCGAGCTTCAGAACAAATACAAGGAGAAGGGCCTGACCGTGATTGGCGTGTGTGTGTGGGACGCGGCCGATGACGAGAAGGTGAAGGCGTTCGTCGAAAAACAAGGCGACAAGATGGGCTACCGCGTGGTGCGCGAGAGGCACCCGACGCTCAGCGCGACGGACCGTGCCGGCGAGATGGCCAGGACCTGGCTGAAGCCCGCGGCGCAGAACGGCATTCCCTGTTCATTCGTCGTCGACAAGGAAGGCAAGATCGCGTGGATCGGGCACCCGATGCGGCTCGACAGCGTGCTGCCGCAGATCCTCGACGGCGAGTTCGATGTGGCGAAAGAAGCCGAATCGTTTGTGAAGGCGGCCGAGGGGAAGTTGAAGATGGAGGCGCTGAACCAGGAATGCGCGGCGCTGATCAAGGACAAGGATTTTGACGGCGCGCTGAAGAAGCTCGACGAGATGGCGGAGGTGTCGCCGAACATGGCGGGCCAGTACCAGGTGCGGAAGGTGTCGCTGCTGATCAGCGAGAAGCGTGAATACAAGGAGGCCAACGAGCTGGCCGCGAAGCTGATCGATGGCTCGCTCAAGGACAATGCGCGGTTGCTGGGCTCGGTGGCGACGCTGCTGTCGCGTCCCGCGAACGAGGAGCCGGCCAACGACCCGCGCGACCTCTCGCTGGCCCTCAAAGCCGCCGAGCGCGCCGACGAACTGACGAAAGACTCCGAGCCCGCGGCCAAGGCGGCCGCGCTGGCAGTGGTGGCGGGCGTGCGGTTCGAGCGCGGCGAGGTGGACAAGGCGATCGAACTCCAGACCAAGGCCGTCGAGCTGGCGGCGGCCAACGCCAGGCGTTCCTATCAAACAGCGCTCGACAAGTACACCGCGGCTCAACAGTGATCTGGTGAATTGTCGCGCTGTGAGAGGCGCGTGGAAAAAAACCAAAGGCCCGATCGCGGTGATTGGCGCGAGCTGGTTTTTTGATTTGGAACTCATGGAAAATGACTGAGTCCTCCTCCGCCGCCCGCAACGCGTGGCTGGTTGTCGCGCTGCTCGTTCCTGTGGCGCTGCTCAACTATCTCGACCGCCAGATGCTGGCATCGATGAAGTTTTCCGTGATGGGCGAGATCACGGACATCGGGACGGAGGCGAACTGGGGTCGGATGCTGGGCCAGTTCAAGTGGGTGTACGCGTTTCTCAGCCCGCTTGGCGGCATGGTGGCGGACCGGTTTGGCCGGCGCTTCACGATATGCGGCAGCCTGTTTGCCTGGTCCGTGGTCACATGGTGGACCGGCCATGTTTCGTCGTATTCTGAACTGCTGTGGGCGCGGTCGCTGATGGGGGTGAGCGAGGCGTTTTACATTCCGGCGGCTCTCGCTCTGATTTCGGATTACCACCTTGGGCCCACGCGGTCGCGCGCCGTCGGTCTGCACCAGATGGGGATTTATCTTGGTGTGATCGCCGGTGGTTTCGGCGGCTATATCGCGGAAGCTCCGTCGCTCGGATGGCGCTGGGCGTTCGACGTGTGCGGGGTGGCCGGCATGGTCTATGCGATCCCGCTGGCATTTCTGCTGCGCGACATTCGTGGAGCGGGCGGCAGCGGCCCGGCGGAGAAACGCGGGGCATCCATCGGTGAATCGATCGCTATCGGATCGTTTGTGCTGCTTGTGCTGTATTTCACGCTTCCGGCCATGGCCGCTTGGGTGGTGCGCGACTGGATGCCCGCGATCCTCAAAGCCGAGTTCAACATCGGTCAGGGAAAGGCCGGCGTGTCCGCCACACTGTACTGGCAAGTCGCCGCGATTCTCGGCGCCCTCGGCGGCGGCTGGCTTGCGGACCGATGGATGAGGCGATCGATCCGCGGGCGCATTTACGTGAGCGCCCTGGGAGTCGGCCTGATCATTCCGGCGATGTTCGGTGTCGGATACGCGCCCGAGACCGGCCGTCTGTGGGTGGCGATTGTTTTTCTCATGCTCTTCGGACTGGGCTGGGGGTTCTTCGACACGAACAACATGCCGATTCTCTGCCAGATCGCGCGGCCCGAGTTTCGCGCGACCGGCTACGGCATCATGAACTTCGTGAGCATCAGTTGCGGTGGCGTTGCCGACTGGGGGTTCGGCGCCCTGCGTGACCGCGGAGTGCCGCTCTTCGCCATATTCTCGGTCTTCGCGAGCGTCGCCGCTTTCTCGATTGTGCTGGTCCTCCTCATCCGGCCCCGCACGGCGAGTGATTGAGTGAGCGAAGTTGGCGCGCGGGCAGGCGGTTGCCCTGTGGGGGGTGCGGTTGCTATTGAGAACGAGTCGCAACTAATTTTTCAACTCGCAGGGTGACATACGAATTGCGGATAGCTGGCTCGCACGCAATTCGTGTGTCACCCTGTGGTGGTTGCGACCGCTCTTGAGAATGGATCGCAACATTGTTTTTGGGACCGGATCCCTGATCAGCGCGACCCAAGCGGTTCCGCGCGGTCTCTTGACCGCAGGCGGATGCCTGTTCAGACAGTCGCTGGCGCCGCTTGTTTTCGGATCGCCTGGCAGATCAGCCGCAACGATCCTTCGAGGTCGCCGCCGGCGGTCTTGAACTGATCGGCGTCGATGGTGAGGGGAGCGCCGAGGACAACGAGGGGGGCGCCGAGGCCCGGGCAGGCGATCGCTTGTTCCAGGGTGAGTCCGCCGACGGCCTGAACGGGGATCTTCACTGCCTGCACGACTTCGCGGAGCTGGTCGAGCGGGCTGGGCATGGGTTCGCCGCGGGCGGCGATGCCGCGGCGTTCGTCGTATCCGATGTGGTGGACGATAAAATCGCAGCCGAGATCCTCGAGCCACCTCGCGCCGCCCACCATGTCCGGGCAGACCATGTTGTCGCCCATCACCTTGACGCCGAAATCGCGCCCCGCCTCGACGACGCACTTGACCGTCTCCTCGTGGGCGCGCGCCATGACGACGACGTGAGTGGCGCCGGCCTTGGCCATCATTTCCGCCTCGAGGTAGCCGCCGTCCATCGTCTTGAGGTCGGCGACGATCGGGATCCCGGGAAACGCCTGGCGCAGCGCGCGCACGCCGTGCAGCCCCTCGGCGAGGATGAGGGGCGTTCCGGCCTCCAGCCAATCGACGCCCGCGCGCAACGCCATGGCGGCGGTTTCGAGGGCCTCGTCGATGTTGGTGAGATCGAGGCTGATTTGAACGACAGGATCCATGAGAGCGGCCGGGCGGGTTCAGGACCAGCCGTGGGCGGCGCGCACTTTGATCATGGCGCCGAGGATGGTGTTCCAGGTTTCCTGCTTTTCGAGCATGGCGTTCGGGAACATGCAGCCATCCCAGCAGATGTGGCGTATGCCGCGGTCGGCGGCGCCTTTCAGCCAGCAGCCGGAGGCCTTGGTGATGTCGAGCTTGCCGTTCGGGTCGTCGGCGGGGCAATGGCGGCCGGTTTTGTCATGGCTGCCGGTGCCGTGCACAGTGCCGTCGTTCTGTGCGACGTGGAAATCGATCGTCCATGGGCGCAAGGCGTCGGTGAGCTGCGTGTAGGCGACGTCGAAATCGTCGTTGGAATACCCTTCGTGAAGGAGGGCGTGTTCCGGGGCGTTGTATCCGAGGAGATAGAGGTAGGTGTGGGCCAGGTCGGCCTGGAAACCGACGGTTTCGGGGAGGCCGACGGCTTCGAGCGTGTCGAGCATCGCGCGCCACGAGTGCATGCCGCCCCAGCAGATTTCGCCTTCGGCGGCGAGGCGTTCGCCGTGGTCGCTGGCCACTTTGGCGGCTTCGCGGAACGTCTCGGCGATCTTGCGGGTATTGCCCGCGGGATCTTCGGCCCAAGGGCCGACGCCGCTGGCCGAATCGATCCTGATCACGCCGTATTTCCGCACGCCGTGGTCGTTGAGCACTTTCGCGATCCGGCAGGCCTTCTGCACGGCGAGAACGAAGTTTTTCCTGTCCTCCTCGCTGCCCATCGCGCTGCCGCCCACGGTGCCCGGCCAGACCGGCGCCACCAGTGATCCGACCGCCAGGCCGCGGCCGGCGATTGTGTCCGCGATGCCGCGAATGGCGTCGTCGCTTGCGTCCGGGTCGATGTGCGGATGGAAAAGAAACAGATCGACACCTTCGAATTTCTGGCCGTCCACCGAGGCGTTGGCGGTGAGTTCCAGCATGCGTTCGAGGCTGATCGGCGGGTGGTCCGTGTCGGGTTCTTTGCCGACAAGGCCTGGCCACATGGCGTTGTGCAGTTTCGGGTAGTTTTGGGACATGGCTGGTTGGGTGTGTTCGGGGTGAAAATGACCGCGCATCCCGCGCATGGCGGAATCGGCCCTTTACCCGCGCCGCGTCTCTCTGGCAAGTCGGAGGTCTGCCGGCGATGCCTGGTTCCCTGGAACGCGCAGCGCGCCTGAATTGAGGCGAGCGCGCCAGACGCGGCGCCGGGCCTTGCCGATGGCAGTGCGGACCGCAGCCGTGTCCACGGATGGCGGCGCTCGACGGCTTCGGTTTTCATCGCAGCCTCTCCCGCGGAGGGCGTTCGCGGTGTCGCAGCACATTGCCGGAGCGGCTGACGATCCATCGGAAAGTCGATCGGGAATTAAATTCCTCGCGGCGAGCCCACTCGATGAGCGCCGTGCCTGAGTCCGCGGAAAGCACGACGCGGGGACGATCGAGGCTTGCCGCGTATTCCTCGGCCTTGGCGCGCTGGGCGAGTTCGAGGGTCGCGAGGTCGACGTTCAGTGTTTGAATGCGGAAACCCGCGAGATCGTTCCAGAATCGCGCCGGAATCTGGATGGGCTGGTCGTCCCAGAACAGGTCGAAAGTTTCCACGACTGTGACGCCGGGGTGAAACCCGTCGATCAGTCGGCGGCCACGCAGCGAGTAGCCGGCCACCTCATCGCCGTCTTTGACAAGCTCGAGTTCGTCCTCTCCGGGCCTGTCCATGACGATTTCGAGGGCGAGCCGTCCTTCGGAGGAGACGGTGCGGCATCGGTTCACCTCGCCGACCATCGGCCACCAGAGGCCAACGGGATCGTCCTCGTGCAAAGTTTCAGTGGCAATCAGATGGGAGGCAGGCGCGGTGGTTCCGGTCAGGGCAAGGAAGGATCGTCGATTCATGGCAGCAAAGACGGGTCAGGGTTGTCCTGGGGGCGGGGCTCATACGGAGGCCCGTGGCGGATTCTGACAGAAATTTTTACGAAAGAACAGAGGAATCGATCCGGGATTGCGGCGCCGGCGAAACGATCATGGCCCGGCGGCGGGCCGCTCCCGGTTTGGGGGGGCGCGGAGACGCGCCGGGAAGCCCCACAAAGTGTCTGTCACCCTGTGTGAAGCGCTGTTCGAGCCCCACAGAGTGACTGTCACCTTATGCGGAATGCTGTTCGGGCGAACGCAGAGATGGCGAGGCAGTCACGCAGGCGGGCTTGCGTGGTGGGCGGGGACCGGCACAGTGCGAGGTGTCCGCCAGCAGGATTGATCGATGGAACCCAAAGCTGATCCGACGTCCACTGTCGGGCGCGGGCACGCCGCGCCCCACGACCATGGCGTCCACGATGAGCACGGTGGCCACGATGCGGGCTGCTGCGGCCACGGGCATCACGACGGTCACGGCGGCGGCGATCATGGCGGCGGCGAAAGCGGTGCGGTTCTGGCTGCGGCGCACGCGGCTTTCCCGTGGTCCCGGCTGGTGCCCTGCGCGCTGCTTTTGCTCTGGGGCGGCGTGATGATCTACTTTTTCGCCAGCGCGCGAATCATCCACTACTTGACCGGTTATGGCGGATTCCGGCTGCAAGCGCTCGTCTGCGGGTTGCTGCTCTGCGTGATGGCCGTCTTCGAACTGCTTGTCCGCGACCGGGGGAATCCGAAATCTGCCGACGCGGAGAGCCACGATCATGGACACGAGCACGAGCACGACCACGGCCACGGCCATGAGCATGCCGACGACCATGAATGCGCCGGATGCGGTGGTGGAGCCGGAGTTCACGGGGAAGAGCACCTGGATGACCACGAGGACGAGGGCCATCATCACCACCAGGCTGCCTCGGGCGACTGGATGTCCAAGGCGCTCGTGTTTCTCATTTTGGCGGTGCCTCTGAGTGCGGCGGCGCTTTATTCCCCGGACCGCTACAGCGAGCAGTTTTTCGTCAACAAGGCGAGCGCCGTGACGAGCATGGCATCCGGCGCGCTTTCCGGCCGGCGTGTCGACCTGGCCAAGCGCGCGGAAAAGGCGCGTCCGCTGGCCGGAGCGGCGGTGCCAGCGAATCCGAATGCTTTCACGGTGCAGGAGCTGGAGAGGTATAGCGGCGGTCGCACTCCCGCGGGTCACATTCCTTTGGAGTTGACCAAGTTGTTCTACATGCCGGCGCAGCCGCGTGACGTGCAGGAGGTGGTGGCGACACAGACGGTCGAAACGGTCGGCCAGATGATCGGAGACAGCCAGGATCCGACAAAAACCCGCCTGATCCGGCTGATGATGGATTGCTGCGCGGCGGACGCGCGGCCGATTTCCGTGCCGATCGAGTTTGCGGCGGCTCCGCCCGAGTGGCGGCAGATGGGATGGTACAAGGTGACGGGCACGGTCGAGTATCGCGATATCAACGGGATGCAGACGACGATACTCAAGGCGACATCGCTCGAACCGACCAAGCCGCCGCGCCAGCAGATGCTCTATTGAGTGCCGCAGCGGACCTGTCACCCCAAGTGAAGTGCTGTTCGGGCGAACGTCGAGCTGGCGAGGCAGTCACGCAGGCGGGCTTGCGTGGTGGGCGGGGACCGGCAAAGTGGGAGTTTTCCGCCAGCATGAGTCCCCCTGACGCGAGTCCCACCGGCGACATTCTGTTCGCCTTCCTGAGCATTGTGCTGGAGGGGGCGCCGTACTTGTTGCTGGGGACGTTGATATCGGGATTTATCGATGCGTACCTTCCGGCGAACGCGATCGACCGGCTGCTGCCGCGGCGGCCGATTCTGGCGATTCTGGTGGCGGGGTTGCTGGGCGGACTCTTTCCGGTGTGTGAGTGTGCGGTGGTTCCGGTGATCCGGCGGCTGCTGAAGAAGGGGCTGCCGCTGAGCTGCGCGGTGACGTACATGCTTTCGGCGCCGATCGTGAATCCGGTGGTGGTGCTCAGCACGCTTTCCGCGTTCAAGGGGCAGAACCCTGTGTTCATGACGTGCTCGAGGCTGCTGATGGCGTACGTGGCGACCGTGGTGGTCGGCGTGATCGTCAGCCGGCTGCGGGTCGACCGGGTGCTGCGGTCGCATGTGCTGGGCGAGGGGGCGACGGACCATTCGCATGCGCAAGGCTCGCACGACCAGCGGATCGCGCATGCGCTGCGGGTCGCGCGGGTCGATTTTCTGGACACGGCGATGTATTTCGTGATCGGGGTGCTGATCACGGCGGTTTTCAACACGCGGCTGGTGGTGCTGCCGCAAGCGCAGGGGACGATCGCGCTGCTGGGAGGCAACGACTGGCTGGCGGTGCCTGGATTGATGGTGCTCGCTTTTGTGCTTTCGCTTTGCAGCACGACGGATGCGTTTATCGCGGCGACGTTGGCGGGATTCTCGTGGGTCGCGCGGCTGGCGTTCCTGGTGTACGGTCCGATGGCGGACTTGAAACTGGTTTTCCTTTATTCCAGTGTTTTCAGGAAGGCATTTGTGGCGAAACTGATAGCGGGATTGTTCGTCCTGGTGTTCGCCCTGGCCTTTCTGTGGAAGTTCGCGGAGCCCCTCATACGACTCTTGATCGATGGAACCCAAAGCTGATCCGATGTCCACTGCCGGGTGCGGGCAGACCGCGCCCCACGACCATGGCGTCCACGATGAGCACGGCGGCCACGATGCGGGCTGCTGTGGCCACGGGCATCACGACGGTCACGGTGATTGTGGCGGCGGCGATCACGGTGATCACGGCGGCGGCGAAAGCGGTGCGGTTCTGGCTGCGGCGCACGCGGCTTTCCCGTGGTCCCGGCTGGTGCCCTGCGCGCTGCTTTTGCTCTGGGGCGGCGTGATGATCTACTTTTTCGCCAGCGCGCGAATCATCCACTACTTGACCGGTTACGGTGGATTCCGGCTGCAAGCGCTCGTCTGCGGGTTGCTGCTCTGCGTGATGGCCCTCTTCGAACTGCTTGCCCGCGATCGGGAGAATCCGAGGGCTGCCGACGCGGAGGGGCACGATCACGACCACGATCACCATCACGATCACCATCACGGGCATGGCCACGATCACCATCACGATCACCATCACGGGCATGGCCACGATCACGACCACGATCACGACCATGAGCCTGCCGACGGCCACGAATGCGCCGGCTGCGGTGGTGGAGCCGGAGTTCACGGGGAAAAGCGCCTGGATGACCACGAGGACGAGGGCCATCATCATCACCATGCCGCCCGCGGCGACTGGATGTCCAAAGCGCTCGCGTTTCTCATTTTGGCGGCGCCTCTGAGCGCGGCGGCGCTTTATTCGCCTGACCGCTACAGCGAGCAGTTTTTCGTCAACAAGGCGAGTGCGGTGACGAGCATGGCATCCGGCGCGCTGACCGGCCGGCGTGTCGACCTGGCCAAGCGTGCGGAAAAGGCGCGTCCGCTGACCGGAGTGGCGGACCGGCCGGATCCCGGCTCGGCGGTTCCCGCGAATCCGAATGCCTTCACGGTGCAGGATCTGGAGAGGCTGAGCGGTGGCCGCACGCCCGAAGGTCATATTCCTTTGCAGTTGATCGAGCTGTTGTACATGCCGGCGCAGACGCGCGACGTGCAGGAGGTGGTCGCGACACAGACGATCGAAACGGTCGGCCAGATGATCAGAGACAGCCAGGATCCGACAAAAACCCGCCTGATCCGGCTGATGATGGATTGCTGCGCGGCGGACGCGCGGCCGATTTCCGTGCCGATCGAGTTTGCGGCGGCTCCGCCCGAGTGGCGGCAGATGGGCTGGTACAAGGTGACGGGCACGGTCGAGTATCGCGAGATCAACGGGACGCAGACGACGATACTCAAGGCGACATCGCTCGAGCCCACCAAGCCGCCGCGCCAGCAGATGCTCTATTAAGAAGGAAGCTCAAGCAGCGGACGGGCTGCCGCGTTTACCGGGCGCTCGGCAGCATTCGCACCGGTTTCGGGCCGAGGGGCAGGTGGATGCGGATGCGGGTGCCTTTTTTCTCGGCGCTTTCGATGGCGATTTCACCGCCGTGTTCGCGGACGATGCGGCGCACGATGAGCAGGCCGAGGCCGGTGCCTTTTTCCTTGGTCGTGTGGAATGGCTCGAAGAGGTGGCCCATCTGTTCCGGCGGGATGCCGGCGCCGGTATCGCTCACGGTGACGACGACCTCGTAATCGGCGAGGTCGCTGCGGATGGCGATTTTTCCGCCGGGCGGCGTGGCCTGCGTGGCATTGCGTATGAGGTTGTAAAAGACCTGCTTCATCTGCCCGGGATCGACGCGCATGAGCGGCAGATCCGCGCGCAGCTCGAGTTTGAGCGTGAGCCGGCGGTCGGCGATTTCCGGTTCGAGGAATCGGGCGGCGTCGCGGATGAGCTGGTTGAGATCCTCCAGCTCGAGCTGCGGGCGCGTGGGGCGGATGGCCGAGAGGAACTGGGCGATGATGAAATCGAGGCGTTTGATTTCGCCGCGGGCGATTTCGAGTTGATCGCGCACGGCGGTGTGGGCCTGGGGCGACGACTTGCGCAATTTTCGTTCGAGGAGCTGGAGGTGGATGTTGAGGGAATTGAGCGGATTGCCGAGTTCGTGGGCCACTCCGGCCGCGAGCAGCGTGAGGGCGTTGAGGCGTTCGGATTCGATTTTTTCCTCGGTGAGCCGGCGCGTTTGAGTCAGGTCGCGGACGAGGAGGACGAATCCGAGGTGTTTGTCGTCCTCGGGTATCGGCTGGTCGCCTTCGTCGGTGATGGGAGCGAGGTAGAGGTTGAGGAAGCGGCTTTCCGGGTAGAAGAGTTCGAAGTCGCGGCTCACGGAGCGTGCGCCGTCGCCGACGAGGACCGGCCATGAGATGCCGGGGATGATGTCGGACAGGGGACGGCCGGCGGCGGCGGCCGGTTCGACGCCGAAGAGGCGTCCGGCGGCGCGGTTGACGAATGTGGCCTGGCCTTCCGGTGTGAGGATGATGACGCCTTCCTGGAGCGCCTCGAAGACTTTTTCGAGGAATCCTTTTTCGCGGATGAGGCGCAGCAGGACCGACTGCACCTGGTCGGGGCTGACGCGGTCGAGCCGGTCGAGCAATTTGTCGAGGAAGCTGGGCGTCATGTCAGGGGAGCAGGAACGGGTTGCCGGCGAGTTCCGCGCGCACGGTGGTGGCGCCGCCGTGGCCGGGAAGGAGCGAGGTGTCACCGGGGAGGGTGAGCAGTTTGGCGCGGATGCCGCCGATCAGGAGTTCGGTGTCGCCGCCCGGGAAGTCGGTTCTTCCGATGCCCCTCTGGAACACGGTGTCTCCGCAGAAACACTGCGAGGAGGCCTCGTGGTGGAAACACACGCTGTCGGGCGAGTGGCCCGGGACATGGAACAGGCGGAACTCTTCGCCGGCCACTGTGACTGTTTCGCCCTGTCCGCGGCCGGGACCCGCCAGTTCGGTGCTGACGGCATACGGCGCGATTTCCAGCTCCCAGCCGGTGAGCTGCGAGAACATGCGGTTGAGCCAGAGGTCGGGAGACGGCTGAGCCCAGGCGATGACCGGGCATTCGTGATCGGCGACGATGCGAGCCGCGTCCATGACGTGGTCGAAATGCTGATGCGTGAGGAGCAGCGCGTCGACACGCACGCCGAGTCCGCGAAGCCAGTCCGCGCAGTCGTCCGGCGCATCCACAAGGAGATGGCGCGCCTCCACGTGGAGCAGGTAGGCATTCGTCTGGCAGAATCCGCCGGTGAAGACTTCGAGGCGCATGGAACGGGGATGAGGGGGAAGGGGTTCTTTGTTGGTGGTTTCTGACTTCTGCTCCCGGATCTCGGACCACTGATACACTGGTCAAAAAAACAGAGATCAGGACGGGGGATCGCGATTGATGATGCGTGGGGCTGGGGGCAGGGCGTCGAGGAAGATGCGGCCGTATTGTTTGGTGAGGACGCGATTGTCGAGGATGACGGCGATGCCGCTGTCGCGTTGTGTGCGGATGAGGCGGCCGACGCCCTGGCGGAGCTTGAGGACGGCTTCGGGCACGGAGTATTCCATGAAGGGATTGCCGCCGCGTTCCTCGATGGCTTCGAGGCGGGAAGCGGTGACCGGGTGGTCGGGGACGGCGAACGGGAGGCGTGTGATGATGACGTTGGAAAGCGCCTCGCCGGGCACGTCGACTCCGGTCCAGAAGCTTTCGGTGCCGAAGAGGACGCTCGAGACGTTTTTGCGGAATTCGCGGATGATCTGGTGGCGGGGTTTTCCGGCGCCCTGGACGAGCAGCTCCCAACCGTGTTGGGCGCAAAATCCCTGCAAGCGGCCGGCCATCGATTGCAGCATCCTGTAGCTGGTGAACAGCACAAAGGCGCGGCCCTCGGACATCTTGAGGAAATGGGCGATCCACTTTTCGAGCGCCTCTTCGAAGGCCGGGGCATTCGGCTCCGGCATCGACGGCACGAGGTGCAGCGTCATCTGGCGCTCGTAGTCAAACGGACTGCCGATGCGCAGCGCCTCGACTTCTTCCGCCCCGACGCGATCGCGGAAGTACCGCAGATTCTCCTCTCCGAGCCCCAGGGTGGCGGAGGTGAGCAGGCAGGACTGGCCCCGCGTGAAGAGCATCGAACGCAGCGCGTCCGAGACATCGATCGGGGCGGTGCGCAGCGAGAGCGACTCGGATGGGCCGCCGGATTTCTCGACCCAATAGACATGGCCTTCGAGGTCCTGGTCGAGGAATTGGCGGATGCCGACACGGGTTTCGGCGAGGCGGTTGCGGGACTCCTGGATTTCGGTCTTGCTGGCGCTGTCCGGAAGTTTGTCGCAGAGTTCGGCGAGGCGTTTTTCCAGGGCGAGGAGCGCGGCGGCGGCGGAGTGATCGACGAGTCCGGCCGAGCGGACGCGGAACTCGCGGGCCGGTCCGCGGAAGGTGCAGGTGTTTTCGAGTTCGGCGAAGAAGTCGTCGAGGGCCTCGTTCAGGCCGGTGCAGAGGCGGATTCCCTCTCTGTCGGCCGCGGCGGTGAGCAATCCTTTGTGGGTGCGGGGGTTGTAGAGGCGGGCGAGCTGGAAGCGGAGGCCGGCTTGGGAGATGTGGAGGCCGAGCTGGCGTGCGGCGACGTTTTCGAGTGTGTGAGCCTCGTCGATGACGAGGAAGTCGTTCGGGAAGAGGAAGCTGTCGCCGCCGGGGAGGGATTCCTGATCATCGGCGGCGGCCATGAGGGTGAAGAGGAGCGTGTGGTTGAGGACGACGACATGGGCTTCGGCGATGCGTTTGCGGGCTTCCTGATAGAAGCAACCGCCCTTGGCGCCGCAGATCCTGGCGGTGCAGGCGTGAGGTTCGCTGCAGACCTGGGCCCAGACTTTGGGATCCGGGGTGAACGGGAGCGTGCTCAGCGTGCCATCCTCGGTGCTGCGGGACCACTTGCGCAGTTCGCGAAGCTCCTCCAGTTCGCCCGAGGTGAACAGATCGTCGGCGGTGCGCAGGGCGCGTTCGAGGCGGTTCGGGCACAGGTAGTTGCCGCGTCCTTTGAGCAGCACCGCCTTGAAGGGGGGAATGGCGCGCCCGCCGCCGAGCAGGTTCTGGAGCACCGGGATGTCCTTGCCGATGAGCTGCTCCTGCAGATTGATGGTGTGGGTGGAAATGACCGCTTTGCGCCCTTTTTCGAGCGCGTGCACGACGGCGGGCAGCAGGTAGGCGAGGGATTTGCCGACGCCGGTGCCGGCCTCGACGACCAGGCAGCGGTTGCGTTCGAGGGCGGCGGCGACGCGCACGGCCATCTGTTGTTGCTCGGCGCGGAATTCGAATTCCGCGGTGCGCGACAGCAGCCCGTGGTCCGAAAAGACCTCGTGAATGCGCTCGGAGAGCGGTGTTTTTGTATCGGCGGCCATGGAGCGGGGGGGACTAATGCTTGGGCGCGCCGACGACGGCATCGGCCAATTCGGCTTTGTGTTCGGCGAGCATGCGGTTGGCGACTTCCAGGATCATTTCCTCAAGGAGGAGCCGCAGGTGGCTGCCGGGGCGGTAGTCGCTGGGCGCGATGTGTTTGACGCGGTTGGCGTGCGTGCTCAACTGAAAGCACTTGCGGAAGCTGGCGCGACCGGTGTCCTCGGTGTTGTAAACGGCGATGGCCTGGCCGCCGTACTGGCGCACGACGGTGAAGCACGGCACGTCGGTCGGCCCGTCTCCGAGGTAGATCATGTTTTGAAACGGGATGCGGCGCAGGTGGGCGGGCATGTGATCGTTGACGTCCTGGCCGGGAGCGGTGAGGCCCTTGTTGATGCGGAAGAGGTACTGGGTTTTCTGGGTGTGGCTGATGACGCGCTTCGGGAAGATGATGCGCCCGCCGGCGTCCTCGGCGAACTCGCAGCCGAAGACGGCGGTCATGTGCGGGGCGAGGCGCGAGCCGTCGATGAGCACTTTCAGTCCGGAGCTGACGATGTAGTGCTCGAGGTGGATGTCCATGGCGCGGTGGGCCGGGGTGAGCACGGCCCCCAGTTCGCCGAAGAGTTCGGGCACACCGGGGAAAAACGTGAGCCCGGCGCCCAGGGCGCGCAGGTCGCTGTTGGTCGGCCGGTCGAGGTCGAGGTAATCGAGCAGCACCTTGAGATAGGCGAGTTCGTTGTCGTACCCTTCGTCGGCGACGAGGGCATGGCACTTCTTCCAGAACGGCTCAGGCTTGATGCCAAAATGCGGAAACATGACGTCATCCTGCATGTAGGTGGGGCTGAGGGTCTGGTCGTAGTCGTAGACGAGGCCGATGATGTTTTGCGGAGCGGACACGTGAGAATCCGGATGCAATGGAACGGGGAATGTGGACGCTGAGGGGAATGAGACGGCGGCGATTTGTTGGCGGCGGACTGTCGGTGCTGATGCTGCGGGCGCAAGCGCGGGCGGCGGCGCCGCAGCGGCGCGAGTTCGTCGCGCCGCACATGGGGACGTTGTGGCGCGTGGTTTTTTTTCACGATGACGACGAGAAAGCGAATGTGGCGCGCGACGACGCCTGGGCGCGTCTCGAGGAAATCAACGCGCGGCTTTCGGACTACCGGGCCGACAGCGAGCTGTCCCGGCTGTCGCGCGAAGGCAGGCTGGAGTCGCCCAGCGACGATGTGCGCCGGGTGCTGGCGGAATCGCGCGCGCTCTCGGAGGCCACCGGCGGGGCCTTCGACATCACGGTGGGCCCGCTGGTCAGGCTCTGGCGCGAGGCGCGCCGCGGGAAGCGCCTGCCTCTGGCCGCCGAAGTGGCCACGGCGCGGGCCTTGGTGGATTGGCGGGCCGTGGAGGTGCGCGGCGCGGAAGTTGTGTTTCACACGCGCGGAGGGGCGCTGGATGTGGGAGGCATCGCCAAGGGGTACGCGCAAGACGAGGTGCTGCGTCTGCTGCGCGAGCGACATGGGCTCGACGCCGTGCTGGTCGATGCCGGCGGCGGAGTTTCGGTGGGCGCCGCGCCGCCGGGGCAGGCGGCCTGGACGGCCTCGATTGCCACGGGGGATGCGAAAGGTGAGGGCGCCACTGTGGCGCTCGAGCGCCGGTCGCTGGCGACGAGCGGGGACAGCCAGCAGTTTGTCGAGATCGACGGGGTGCGGTACTCGCACATAGTGGACCCTGCGACCGGTCTGGGGCTCACGGTGCGTGTGCAGGCGAGCGTGGTGGCGGCCGAGGGGGGCACGGCCGACGGGCTCGCGACAGCATTCTGCGTGATGGGAGAGGAGAAGGCGCGGGTATTTCTCGGGAAGCGTCCCGGGGTGGAGGCGCGGATTCAGAGTGTCACGGCCGATGGGCGGACTCGCGTGTGGGAGTCGCGCGGATTCGCCCGGCTGGTTTTGCCGGGGTAGGGTGGATTCGGGCTTGCCAGCCGCGCCTGAATTTCATTAGTCCGCTTGGGAACGCTCATCATGGCACGACTCATCTTTCACCTGGGCAACGGCCGGACGTTGGATTTCAATCTTACGGCCGCGGTAGTCACTTTGGGCCGTTCGACAAGCAACGACATCGTGATCAACAACGGCTGGATCTCGTCGCAGCACGCGAAATTCGAACGCTCGGGGGGATCGATCGAGGTGATGAACCTGGGCACGCTGCACGGGATTCCGCTGAAGGAGTTCAAGCGTGTCGGCGGGGTGTACACGGTGGTCGATCTGGATTCGCACAACGGAGTGATGGTTAATGGAAAGAAGGTTTCGTCGCAGCGGCTCAATCCGGGGGACCGCCTGACTTTTGGCCAGTTGGAGGCGGTTTTCGAGGAGACGCCGGACTCCGCGGGCAAGGCGCCGGGCGAGGTGCTGGAGTCGGTGCGGGGCCGGGCGCCGGAAGTCGCGGAAGTTGCGGCCGCCGCACGCGAGGATCGGCCCCCTGCGCCGGAGGTCCGGCCGCCGGCATTGCCCGCCGCGGCCGACAGCGCGCCCGCCAGGCCGGTGATGCGGCTCGCGGACGTGCCGATAGGCGTGGCGCCGGTCCTGGCGGCCGCCGGTCCGGCCCCGGTGAGCCCTCCATCGCCGCCGGTCCCGCCGGTCCCGCCGCCGGCGTCGCCTCCCGTTCCCGTTCCGCCACCGAAGAGCAACGGGCCGCTGCCCGATCCGGAACCGTGGGTGGTGGAGGCAGTGGCGCCGGTCGCGCCAGTAGCGCCTGTGGCTTCGATGGCGGCTTTCAAGGGCGCGGAACCCGAACGGCAGAGCGATGCGCTGCCGGCCGCCGCCGCGACTCTGCCGAGCCCGGCCCGTCCGGCGCCGCCGGCGGCCGACATTGCCCGCTCCGACAGACACCAGACCACCCGGGTTGAGACCGAACCGGTGAGCGCCCGGACGGCGCTGGCGTCGTTGCAGCGCGACGTGGCCCTGCTGGAAAAAACGCTGGGCGCCTTGCAGGTCGGGAAGGAGGAAGGCCCGCCGGAGGAGCAGACTCTGGCATGCGGGCTGATCCAGAGGATCGACCAGCTCGAGGATCTCATGATGGCCGGGGAAAGCTCGCTGCCCGGTTTTGCGCAGCGCCTCGAGCCCCTGCACGCCTCGTTGCTGCAACTCCTGCGCGACCACGGCATCGAGCGCTACACCGTTCCGCCCGGCCAGCCGCTCGATATCGCCACCCGCAGGCGCATCACGATCGTCGCAGCCGCGCCGGAAGGCGAGGGGATAACGGAAATCGCCGAGGTCTTCCGTGCAGGGTACCATTCTGTCGCAGCGATCGGCAGCGGGCCTGCGGCAATCGTGCGCAAGGCCGAAGTCAGCACCGTGCGGCGATTGGCGGTTCAAAGTCATTGACCGCCCCCTCGCTGGACTCTGTTGGGCGCTTTTGCGGGTGTTTGCGTGGAGGGGGATGGGCTCTGGCGCCTGAGGGACGGAAGGGACGGAAGGACACAAGGGACACAAGGGACCGGGTGGGCTTCGCAAGGCAGGGGAGGATTTCGGTGTCCGGCTCGCGTTTCGGAAAACTCCCCCGATCAGACAGGCTCTCCGGTCACTTGGGAAGGGTGGCCGCCCAGGCCGCCAGCGTGCGGAACCTGGCGTCGATCGTCGACTTCCCCGCCGCATACTTCGTCTTCAGCTTGGCCAGTCCGTCGCCAGTGGCCGCATACCGGGCAAAAAATTCCGACGGTTCGCTTACGTTCGTCAGGAAATACCGCACCCGCTCTGGCGATCGCTTCTTGACCTCCTCGATCGCCAGATCCGGATTCAATATGAACATCCCGGCCGAATCCACGGGCATCAAGTCGTCCACATCCCACGCCGACTCGTCCACCAGCCGCCCGTTCCCGAACAACCGCACCGCCTGCCGCAACAACCCAGCCTCCACCTCCCCACTCCCGTTCTGAATGTGGTAGGCAAGGGCGCGGATGATACTGGTACCCAGGCTGAGCATACGCCATTCGACTTCCTGCAACTCTGGGCCGAATGACGCGCTCATCCCTTGGTCCCGTTCGGCAAAGGATATCAAATGCCCCGTCAGATTGAGAAGATCTTGCTCCTTCTCCGTCTGGACGGCGTGAACCAGCCCATTCCTCAAGACCAGCATCCCCGGATACCAGAGGGATTGCTTGCCTCCGGTATTGTTCGGAGCCGCAGTCAGGTTCAACGTGATTTCGTCCGCGAGCTTCTTGAGCCACTTTAATTCTGCTTTCTGAATCTTTCCCTTCGGTGGTGGATCAAAGTCGTGCTCGTTGTATATGATGCCGTCAGATTGAGGTCCGTCTTTGAGTTCACCTCTTTCTCGAGCCATAGCCTCGAGAGTTGTTATGTCAGGAAGAGATAATCCATCCGCATAAATCGGAGTCGAGAGTGGCAGCAGACAAATCACTGTCAGTGTTCTAATTTTAGTTTTCATCATTTGGTTGGCGTTGAATTTGAACTAGCAGTTTATGTTGAGAATAGCGATTAAGAATCGTACTTACTCGTAAGCAGGCTTCATAGGTCTGTATACCTACACATCCTTGTGTACCGTTTTTTCTGCCATCTGGGTGGATTTGGAGCTGATCTCTGCCATGAGCATTATTCGGAGGTATTGGTTCCAATTGCCATTTGAATCGAATTGCTGTGGGTTGTCCTATATCTCTATCTCTGGCGAGAGATGAATTGTAGATGAATTCGTTGGTGTATCGTTCTGTGGCGACGGTGGCATCATCTTGTCTCCACCGAACATATGGACCTTGCCTTATGATAGTACGATTGGCGTTTGTGTCCACTGAGTCAAGCTGACGAGTCGCGAAACCGTTACGGCGATATGTCAGATACCATCCCGGTGGAATATGACCACCTCCTCCTGGTAGATTGAATGCGGCTCCTCTTGTAAAGCCGCTCCGAGCTGTACAGGAAAACAATGATAATCCTAAGTCAACGATATCATTGTTAATTCGGCCCTTGCCATCTCTAAATTCAAGATTTCCTAATACTCCGTTTGTTGGTAACGGGGGCAGTGTACGTGGCAGTGTATACAACCAGAATCCGCCTTTATAAATTAAAACATGTGAATTGATCAATCGAGATCCAGAAGTTATACTCAACGTGAGCAATGCGCCTCCTTGCAAAGTATTAGAGTGTTGAGCTCGTTGAAGTATATCATGAGGGTATTGATCGTTGACAGGATCAAGGACTGGTGCGATGGTGCCAAATTGATTTGTGGCTTCGACAAATATGACAAGCTGTCCTCTTTCTGAAAGAGTAGAATTGAGTGTAGCGTTTGATTGAAGTATATTGAACGTAGCATGATCGGCAGTTTGAAGCATCTGTCCGGAAGTGTCAAAGAAACGTAAGCGGCTAGGGCCTACTCGTGTGAGTATCGGGGAATCAGGGTTCACATTTGCATTTTCGGTAAAGCCCTGTGCGTTCAATTGAATTTGAAAAAGTGTTGGAGTTAACCCTTCCGGCCATCGAAGAACGATTTTAGAAAAATCATCGTCATGCGTTCGGCGATAGGTGGTGAATGCTGTATTTATCGAATAATCCGGCACGTTTTGTTGTTGAGCGGACTCGTAGTCGGCATTTTCCATGATGGTAGTTTCCTGGCCGTAGGGTTCGTAGCCGAGGGGGACGCGTTCGCCTGGGATGT